>NZ_JBEYRK010000039.1:0-83770 GCF_040704065.1 Streptomyces sp. NPDC047869 | reverse complement strand
CAGGCCCGCCCGTTCCGCTGGACCAAGACAGCCGACCAGATCATCGACCGGATCTGCCGCTACTGCGACAGGATCTCCGGACCAGCTCACTAGCCGCTGCCTCCCCCCCGGCGTCGCCGTCCTTGTCGTACCGACCCCGTACGATCGAGGAATGAGCACGCGGATCGCCTTCCTCAAGGGCCACGGCACCGAGAACGACTTCGTGATCGTCCCGGACCCGGAGAACACCCTCGACCTGACCCCGGCCGAGGTCGCCGTCCTGTGCGACCGCCGGGCCGGCATCGGCGGCGACGGGGTGCTGCACGTCGTGCGGTCCGCCGCGCACCCGGAGGCCAGGGAGATGGCGGCCGAGGCGGAGTGGTTCATGGACTACCGCAACGGCGACGGCTCGATCGCGGAGATGTGCGGCAACGGCACCCGTGTGTTCGCCCGCTACCTTCAGCACGCCGGTCATGTGGCCGAAGGCGACATCGCGATCGCCACACGCGCGGGCGTGAAGAGCGTCCACATCGCCAAGGACGGAGACGTCACCGTCGGAATGGGCAGGGCACGCCTGCCCGAGGGTGACGTCACGGTGAGCGTGGGTGAGCGCAGCTGGCCCGCACGCAACGTGAACATGGGCAACCCGCACGCCGTCGCCTTCGTCGACGACCTCGGGCACGCCGGTGACCTGCTCTCCCCGCCGCCGTTCGCCCCCGCCACCGCCTACCCGCAGGGCGTCAACGTCGAGTTCGTCGTCGACCGCGGCCCGCGGCACGTGGCGATGCGGGTGCACGAGCGCGGTTCCGGCGAGACCCGCTCGTGCGGCACGGGCGCCTGTGCCGTCGCCGTGGCCGCCGCCCGCCGGGACGGAGCCGACCCGGCCCGCACCGGCACCCCGGCGACGTACACCGTGGACGTGCCCGGCGGCCGCCTGGTCATCACCGAGCGGCCCGACGGCGAGATCGAGATGACCGGACCGGCCGTGATCGTCGCAGAGGGCGAGATCGATGCCGAGTGGCTGGAAAGCGCGCTTCGCTGACCTGGTGAGACGCCGGTCGTGGCGGCTCCCGGATGCCCGGATCAGCGATTTCCGGCGACCGGGGGCCATTCGAAACCGCGGCCGAGCGCAGTGCAGGTGGCGCAAACTCTAAACCTCCTTGTCGTCGCTCGATTGGGTGATCCGTTTCACGCTCGGCGAGAGGCGGTCAGCCGCACGCGATGGGCTCGGTAGCATCAAGCACCGGCACGGACGGGGGAACGTCGCCATCCCTGAGCCGCGCATGCCCCGGGCTCCGTCCGCCGGTCCACGAGCCGGAGGTGCCCATGAGTGCGGATGCCACGAACCCTGCGAACCCCGGCCCGGCCGCGCCCGCGGCAGCGCCCGCGGCGGTCCGCCGGAAGTCCCGGGCCAGGATCGACCTGCGCCGGCTCGGCCGGGCCGCGCTGCTCGGCCCCACCGCGCGCGACAAGCTGCCCGACGCCATCAGCCACGTCGTCGACGCCCACCGCGCCCACCACCCCGACGCCGACCTCGAACCGCTGCGCCGCGCCTACGTCCTGGCCGAGTCCTCGCACCGCGGCCAGATGCGCAAGAGCGGCGAGCCGTACATCACGCACCCCCTGGCCGTGACCCTGATCCTCGCCGAACTCGGCGCGGAGACGACGACCCTGACGGCCTCTCTGCTCCACGACACCGTCGAGGACACCGACGTGACGCTGGATCAGGTGCGGGAACAGTTCGGCGAGGAAGTGCGTTATCTCGTCGACGGCGTCACCAAGCTGGAGAAGGTCGACTACGGGGCCGCCGCCGAGCCCGAGACCTTCCGCAAGATGCTCGTCGCCACGGGCAGCGACGTGCGGGTGATGTCGATCAAGCTCGCCGACCGTCTGCACAACATGCGCACCCTCGGCGTGATGCGCCCCGAGAAACAGGAGCGGATCGCCAAGGTCACCCGGGACGTCCTCATCCCGCTCGCCGAACGTCTCGGCGTGCAGGCACTGAAGACCGAACTGGAGGACCTCGTCTTCGCCATCCTCCACCCCGAGGAGTACGAGCACACCCGGGAACTGATCGCCGGGAACGCGGCCCACCCCGACGACACCCTGGCGGAGACCGCCGAGTCGGTCCGCGCGGTGCTGCGCGAGGCCGACATCGCCGCCGAAGTCCTCATCCGCCCACGGCACTTCGTCTCCGTCCACAGGGTGGCCCGCAAGCGGGGACAGCTGCGCGGCGCCGACTTCGGCCGGCTGCTGGTGCTCGTGGCGGAAGACGCCGACTGCTACGGCGTCCTGGGCGAGCTGCACACGTGCATGACGCCGGTCGTCTCCGAGTTCAAGGACTTCATCGCCGTACCCAAGTTCAACCTCTACCAGTCGCTGCACACCGCCGTAGCCCGCGCCGACGGGCAGGTCGTCGAGGTCCTCATCCGCACCCACCAGATGCACCGGGTCGCCGAGGCCGGCGTCGTCGCGCTCGGCAACCCCTACGCCCCCGGGGCCGACGACCCCGCCGACGGCGAGCGCGCCGACCCCACCCGCCCCGGCTGGCTCTCCCGCCTCCTCGACTGGCAGGAGGCCGCGCCCGACCCCGACACCTTCTGGTCCACCCTGCGCGAGGACCTCGCCCAGGACCGTGAGATCACCGTGTTCCGGCCGGACGGCGGCGCCCTCGGTCTCCCTGAGGGCGCCAGCTGTGTGGACGCCGCCTACGCCCAGTACGGCGAGGACGCCCACGCCTGCATCGGCGCCCGCGTCAACGGCCGCCTGGCCACCCTCAGCACCGTGCTGCGGGACGGCGACACGGTCCAGCTCCTCATGGGCCAGGATCCCGCCTCCGAGCCCTCCCGAGAGTGGCTGGAGCACGCCCACACCGCCGCGGCGCGGATCGCCATCCAGCGGTGGCTGGCCGCGCATCCGGGCGGCAGCGGCGAGGCGCGGGCCGAGGAGGCGGAACGTGCCACCGGGAGCGCCGCCGGCGAGGCGGCTCTCCGGCCCCCCGGGCCCGAGAGCGCGGGCGTCACCCGCTCCCGCGGCGCCGACGTGCTCCTGGACCGCCCGGGGGCCACCGTGCGACTCGCGGGATGCTGTACGCCCGTACCGCCCGACGCGATCACCGGCTTCGCCGTGCGCGGGGGAGTGGTGACCGTGCACCGGGTGGAGTGCGCCGCGGTGGCGGAGATGAACAACCGGGGGCGCACCGAGATCGACGTGCGCTGGGGGGACACCACCGAGTGCCGGGTCACCCTGGTCGCCGAATCGTTCGGCCGCCCGCATCTGCTGGCCGACCTGACCGAGGCGATCGCCCTGGCCGGTGTCGACATCGTCTCCGCGACCGTGGAACCCCCCAGTCAGCAGCGGGTCCGCCACACCTACACGCTCCAGCTCCCCGACGCGGCCCACCTCCCGGGCCTCATGCGGGCTATGCGCGACGTGCCGGGGGTGTTCGACGTGGCCCGGGCCCAGCACCAGGCACCCGCGTCCTGAGGAGCCACCAGCCACCGAAGGCGCCCGGATTCCTGAAGAAGGCTGTGCGCGACCAACCCGATCGGGTGGGCCCGGCGCGCGTCGCCGTCGTGCCGCACGCGCGCGCTGGTAGCGGTGGTGCATGCCGCTCACCCTCCGCCGGGGCCGGAACCCACGCCCCTTCCGCCGCCGGAAGGCCGCCCTGCTGGCCTCCGCCGTCTCCGTCTGCCTGCTCGCCGCCGCCGCCCCGGCCGAGCCCCTGGGCGTCGGTGACCGGCTCTTCCCGACCCTGGGCAACCCCGGATACGACGTGGCGTCGTACGACCTGTCCTTCACCTATTCCGGGAAGAACGACAAGCCGCTGCGGGCCGTCACGACCATCAGCGCCTGGACGACCACCGGCCTGGACCGCCTCAACCTCGACTTCGCGCACGGCACCGTCGAGTCCGTCGAGGTGGACGGCCGCCCCGCCGCCTTCACGGGCGCGGGCGAGGATCTCGTGGTCACGCCGGAGCACCGGCTGCCCCGGGGCGTCTGGACGCGGATCACCGTGAAGCACACCAGCGACCCGGTCAGCGCCAAGGGGCAGGACGGCGGCTGGGTGCGCACCACCGACGGCCTGGCGATGGCCAACCAGGCCGACGCCGCCCACCTGGTCTTCCCGTGCAACGACCATCCGTCCGACAAGGCGATGTTCACCATCCGGGTCACCGCCCCGAACGACTACACCGCCGTGGCCAACGGCCTGCCCACCGGCGCCGAGCGCGTCGGCCGTGCCACCACCTGGACCTACCGCACCCAGCACCCCATGGCCACCGAACTCGCCCAGGTGTCCATCGGCCGCTCGGCCGTGGTGCGCCGTAAGGGACCGCACGGGCTGCCGGTCCGTGACGTCGTGCCCAGCGCCGACCGCAAGGCGCTCGAACCCTGGCTCGCGAAGACGCCCGGCCAGATCGCCTGGCTGGAGAGCAAGGTCGGGCCCTACCCCTTCGAGACGTACGGCGTGCTCATGGTGCAGGCCTCCACCGGTTTCGAACTGGAGACGCAGACCCTCTCGCTCTTCGAGAAGGACCTCTTCACGAAGCCCGCCTACCCCGCCTGGTACGTCGATTCGGTCATGGTGCACGAGCTGTCCCACCAGTGGTTCGGCGACAGCGTCAGCCCTCGCACCTGGTCCGACGTCTGGCTGAACGAGGGGCACGCCACGTGGTACGAGTCCCTCTACGCGCAGGAGAAGTCGAAGCGGCCCATGGAGGACCGCATGAAGGCCGCCTACGGCGCCTCCGACCGCTGGCGGGCCGACGGCGGCCCCCCGGCCCAGCCCAAGGCGCCCGCGCCCGGCCAGAAGATCAGCATCTTCCGGCCCAACATCTACGACGGCGCGGCGCTGGTGCTCTACGCCCTGCGCCAGGAGATCGGCACGCGGGCCTTCGAACGCCTGGAGCGGACCTGGGTGCGGGAGCACCGCGACTCGACAGCCACCACCGCCGATTTCGTCCGGCTGGCCTCGGCCGTCGCCGGCCGCGACCTCACCGGCTTCTTCCAGCCCTGGCTGTACGGCGAGAAGACCCCGCCGATGCCCGGCCACCCGGACTGGAAGAGCGGCAAGTCCGCCAAGGAACCCAAGCGGGACAAGGGCGGTAGGAAGGGTGGGGGCCGGGAATAAGACGGTGACGAGCCGTGCCGCGCCGTGCGACCATCTTGAGGTCGGCGCGGCGCGGGACACGGGAATCTCCCGGGGTACTCGTGCGTTATCCCTGATGACCGCCGACTCGGCATTTCCACCGACGTAAGGATCCAATGACCTCCTCTTCTTCCCCTTCCCAGGACACCAAGCGCCTCGCGCACGACTATCCCGAAGGTCTTCGGGCCGATGCCCTGATGGAAGAGGACGTCGCCTGGAGCCACGAGATCGACGGCGAGCGGGACGGTGAGCAGTTCGACCGCTCCGAGCGCGCGGCCCTGCGCCGCGTCGCGGGCCTCTCCACCGAGCTGGAGGACGTCACCGAGGTCGAGTACCGCCAGCTCCGACTGGAGCGGGTCGTGCTCGTCGGGGTGTGGACCACCGGGACCGTCCAGGACGCGGACAACTCCCTCGCGGAGCTGGCCGCCCTCGCGGAGACCGCGGGCGCACTCGTGCTCGACGGCGTGATCCAGCGCCGGGACAAGCCCGACGCCGCCACCTACATCGGCTCCGGCAAGGCGCTGGAGCTGCGCGACATCGTCATCGAAACGGGCGCGGACACCGTCATCTGCGACGGTGAGCTGAGCCCGGGCCAGCTCATCCAGCTCGAGGACGTCGTCAAGGTCAAGGTCATCGACCGTACGGCCCTGATCCTCGACATCTTCGCGCAGCACGCCAAGTCCCGAGAGGGCAAGGCACAGGTCGCCCTGGCGCAGATGCAGTACATGCTGCCCAGGCTGCGAGGCTGGGGTCAGTCCCTGTCCCGCCAGATGGGTGGCGGTCGCGGCGGTCTGGCCACCCGTGGCCCCGGTGAGACCAAGATCGAGACGGACCGGCGCCGTATCCGCGAGAAGATGGCGAAGATGCGCCGGGAGATCGCGGACATGAAGACCGGCCGCGAGATCAAGCGCCAGGAGCGCCGGCGCAACAAGGTGCCGTCCGTCGCCATCGCGGGCTACACCAACGCCGGCAAGTCCTCCCTGCTCAACCGCCTGACGGGCGCGGGCGTCCTGGTCGAGAACGCGCTGTTCGCGACCCTCGATCCGACCGTCCGCCGGGCCGAGACCCCGACCGGGCGGCTGTACACGCTGGCCGACACCGTCGGCTTCGTCCGGCACCTGCCGCACCACCTGGTCGAGGCGTTCCGCTCCACCATGGAGGAGGTCGGCGACTCCGACCTGATCCTGCACGTGGTGGACGGCTCGCACCCGGTCCCCGAGGAGCAGCTGGCCGCCGTGCGCGAGGTGGTCCGGGACGTCGGCGCCACCGACGTACCCGAGATCGTCGTGATCAACAAGGCGGACGCGGCCGACCCGCTGGTGCTCCAGCGCCTGCTGCGGGTGGAGAAGCGATCCATCGCCGTCTCGGCCCGCACCGGCCAGGGCATCGAGGAACTGCTCGCGCTGATCGACAACGAGCTGCCCCGTCCCTCGGTCGAGGTCGAGGCGCTCGTCCCGTACACCCACGGCAAGCTCGTCGCCCGCGCCCACACCGAGGGCGAGGTGATCTCCGAGGAGCACACCGCGGAGGGCACCCTGCTCAAGGTCCGGGTGCACGAGGAGCTGGCCGCGGACCTGGCGCCCTACACACCGACGCCCGCGGCCTGACGCCAGGGCGACCCGGCGTGTGCGAGAGGCCCGCCACCCCGTTGCGGGTGGCGGGCCTCTCGTCATCGGCTCACGGGTCTCGTCACCGTCCGCCGTACGCGCGGCCCATGTTCCGGTATGGCGTCTCGGCCTCCTTGCCCAGCCGCGGGCCGGCGAGCCAGGTGTGGCGGGGCGAGCCAAGTGTGGCGGACCGGACGACGGCAGGATCCCTCCTGGACATCTCGCCGCCGTCCGGTCCCGTGCGGTGCGGCAGGCGTTACTGTCCGGCGAACTTCTTGCTGACCGAGTCGTAGACGCCCTTGGCCACCTCACCCAGGCGGGGGCCCGCCAGCCAGCCCGCGCGCACCGGGCCGATCGAGGTGTTGGACACCAGGGCGGACTTGCCGTCCGAGCCGGTCTCCACCCAGCCGCCGCCGGAGGAGCCGCCGGTCATCGTGCAGCCGATGCGGTACATCGTCGGGTCCGACTCGGCGAGGGACAGCCGGCCCGGCTTGTCCTGGCACTGGTAGGCCAGCTGGCCGTCGTACGGAGCCGCGGCGGGGTAGCCCGTCGCCGTGATGCTCTGCACCTTCGGCACGGCCGGGGCGCCGAAGTTCACCGGAAGCGCTCCGCCGACCGTCTCCTCCAGCGACTTGCCCGCGCTGCCCTGCTCCGGCGTCACATGGATGACCGCGAAGTCGTACGAGGCGCCGTTGCCGCCGGTGCGGCCGCCCTGGTCGATCCACTGCTGCGAGGTCTTCGCCGCGTCGGCCCACCAGACGCCGTACGGGGCGACTTCGGCCCTGCTCGCGTCCTGCAGCTCGGCGTTCGACCTGCCCTGGTTGTTGTACGACGGCACGAAGGCGATGTTCCGGTACCAGCCACCGCTCTTGCCGGCGTGCACACAGTGGCCGGCCGTCCAGATGAGGTTGGACTTGCCCGGGTGCGCCGGGTCCTGCACGACCGTCGCCGAGCAGACCATCGTGCCCTCGGGCGAGTCGAAGAAGACCTTGCCCGACGTGGCCGCGCTGGTGTGGTACGGCGGCCTGACCGCCTGGGCCGTGACCGGCGCCGGGGTCGGGTCCGTCACGCCCTGGTCGCCGGAGATGTCGTTGTCGTCGACGCGCTTGGCCGGGTCGTCGGCGTCCCGCATCCGGTCCGGGTCCCACAGACCCTTGATGATGGGGTTGATGAAGTCGTTGGCCTCGCGCAGCCAGTCGTCCCTGTCCCAGTTCTTCCAGGCGCCCTTCTTCCACTTGTCGACATCGATCCCGTGCTCCTTGAGCTTCCGACGGATGTCGTCCGGGATCTTGATCTTGCCGTCACCGGTGCCGCCCTGGGTGGCGGCGGCGGTCGGCCTGCCGTCGGCGTTGTCGTCACCGTCGCCGTTGCAGGCCGTGGCGGTCAGGGCCAGTGCCGAGACGAGGGCGACCGTCGCCGGCACGAGGGAGGTCCTGCGCGGCGCGCCCCTTCCTCGGCGAACGGTGAACGACGGCCGTATGGATCGCATGCTGTTGACTCCCCCTGAGATGAAGGTACTCGGCGCTTCGGTCCCGGCACCGGCACCGCACTCGTGGGGAGTTGACGCCGGTCCACTGGTCCGCTGGGAACGGCATCACACACTATGCGTTCGCTGTGGGGGAGTTCCGACGGTCCGGCAACGGTTCGGCTACAAGCGGCCTGACCTGGAAGCACACGAGCCGCGGTTCCGTGCCCTCACGTCGTGGAGGACACGGAACCGCGGCTCGGTTGGTGCGGTCATACGGGCGCCCGGAAGCCGGGGGAGTCCGGGGGCCCGGCAGCGCGCCCGGTCGTGCGGAACCTCAGTCGCCGTGCAGGGCGTTCCTGATGGCGCCGACGGCGATCCTGCGGGCGACGCCGGTCGCGTGGCAGTCGCGCAGGCTGTCGAGCATCAGGAAGTCGTGCACCATTCCGAGCACCCGTACGGCGGTGACCGGGACGCCGGCCTCCCGCAGCCGGGCCGCGTAGGCCTCGCCCTCGTCGCGCAGCACATCGGCCTCGTCGGTGATCACGACGGCGGGCGGCAGGTCCCGGAGGTCGTCGAGGGAGGCACGCAGCGGAGAGGCGTAGCGTTCCTTCCGCTGGGATTCGTCGGTCGTGTACTGGTCCCAGAACCAGAGCATGCCGTCCCGGGTGAGGTAGTAGCCCTCGGCGAACTGCAGATAGGACGCGGTGTCGAAGTTCGCGTCGGTCACCGGGTAGAGCAGCACCTGAGCGGCGAGGCGGACGTCCCCGCGGTCCTTGACCATCTGGGCGAGGACCGCGGACATGTTGCCGCCGACGGAATCGCCGCAGACGACCATGCGGGAGGCGTCGAGGCCCAGCTCGGCACCGTGCTCCACGACCCACCGCGCGACGGCGTAGTTCTGTTCGATCTGAGCGGGGTATCGGGCCTCGGGCGCCCGGTCGTAGACGGGGAAGACCGCGGCCGCGTCCGCCCCGACGGCCAGCTCGCGCACGAGACGGTCGTGGGTGTTCTCGTCGCCGAAGACCCAGCCGGCGCCGTGGATGTAGAAGATCACCGGCAGCGGGCCCTCGGTACCGCTTGGCCGAACGACACGGACGCGGACGGTGCCCCACTCACCGGCGTCGACGTCGGTCCAGCTCTCGTCGACGGCCGGTTTGTCCACCCCTTCGCCGGTCTGCAGGCCGGCCAGGATGTCGCGCCCCTGCGCGGGAGGCACCTCGTAGATGCGGGGGTGCGCGGCGGTGGCGTCGGCGAGTTCCTTGGCCGCCGGCTCGAGCTGCGGCGTGGGCGGCGGGGGCAGGTTCGTCATGATCAACCTCCAGCGGGTTCCGGTGCGGTGCGATCAGGGGCGCCGGGCGGTGCCGGCCCGGTGCCGGGCACGCTCGCCTTCCAGCTTGCGCTGACACGGGGTGGGCGGCATCACGAGCGGCGAGTGGGTGGGGGCGGGGCGCTGGGGCACCAGGGGTATGCCACATGTGCGGGCACGCGGGGCGGGCATCGGGAGATTCGGCCCGCCGCCCAGGGATCACAGGGATTGCGGGGCAACCCGTAACCCGCTGGCCGGTGCGCGGTTGTAGGGGTGGGGGGTCCGCTGCCTGTGCCCGGTCCCCGCGGATCAACTCGCCTCTGGACAGCGGGGAGGACAGCGAGTCGTGGCCGTGACCGAGTCGATGGCTGAAGGTGCGTACGGGGAAAGGCGTGCGGTGCACGAGGGGATCCTGAGGCGCCAGTCGGCGCGTGAGTCCGCGGCCCGCACCTACGCGCGGGCCCTGCCCATCGTGCCCGTGCGGGCGCGGGGACTGACCATCGAGGGCGCCGACGGCCGCCGCTACCTGGACTGCCTCTCGGGAGCCGGAACCCTCGCCCTCGGCCACAACCACCCGGTGGTCCTGGAGGCCATCCGCAGGGTCCTCGACTCCGGCGCCCCGCTCTCCGTCCTCGACCTGGCGACGCCGGTGAAGGACGCCTTCATCACCGAGTTGTTCCGCACCCTGCCGTCCGGGCTCGCCGGCCGTGCCCGGGTGCAGTTCTGCGGGCCGGCGGGCACCGACGCCGTCGAAGCGGCGCTCAAACTGGTCCGCACCGCGACCGGACGCACCGGCATGCTCGCCTTCACCGGCGCCTACCACGGCATGACGGCCGGAGCCATGGCCGCCTCCGGCGGGGCCGGCGACGTACGGGTCGCGCGGCTGCCGTACCCGCAGGACTACCGCTGCCCCTTCGGGGTCGGCGGCCCGCGCGGTGCCGAACTCGCCGCGCGCTGGACCGAGTCCCTCCTCGACGACCCGAAGTCGGGCGTACCGCTCCCCGCCGGGATGATCGTCGAACCCGTCCAGGGCGAGGGCGGCGTGATCCCGGCGCCGGACGGCTGGCTGCGCCGCATGCGCGAGATCACCGCTGACCGGTCCATCCCGCTGATCGCGGACGAGATCCAGACCGGCGTCGGCCGCACCGGCGCCTTCTGGGCCGTGGAGCACAGCGGTGTCACACCCGACGTCATGGTCCTGTCGAAGGCCATCGGCGGCAGCCTCCCGCTGGCCGTGGTCGTCTACCGCGACGACCTCGACGCCTGGCAGCCAGGCGCCCACGCGGGTACCTTCCGCGGCAACCAGCTCGCCATGGCCGCCGGAACGGCCACCCTGGCCCACGTGCGTGAGAACGCACTCGACGAGCGGGCCGCCGTCCTGGGCTCGCGGATGCTGTCCCAACTCCGCGAACTGCGGGCGGCGTTCCCGTGTGTGGGTGACGTCCGGGGGCGGGGACTGATGATCGGCATCGAGCTGGTGGATCCGGAGAGCGAGGCAGCCGGACCGGGCGAGGACCCCTTCGCCGGCGATCACCAGCTCGCCGCCGAAGGCCTCACGCCGAGCCGCACCCCGCACCGCGCCGACCCCGAACTCGCGGCGGCCGTCCAACGCGAGTGCCTCCACCGGGGGCTCATCGTGGAACTCGGCGGTCGCCACGCCGGCGTTGTACGCCTCCTTCCACCGCTGACCATCACCGACGAGCAGGCGGCAGCCGTCATGGACCGCCTGGCCGACGCGGTGGCGGCGGCGGCCCGCCGACAGCAGGACCACGGCCGCCGGCACCGCCATCACGACACCCCCGGCCCCGGCAACCGCTAGCAGCCCATCAGAGTGGCCCACACCTGGCCCCCACCACCGGGGCCCGAGGAGCCGCCCACATCCGGTCCCTCCCTCGTGCCGATCGCACGCCGACGCGCGCCACGCGGCTGCCCGGCCCCGTCCGTGCCCGCGACGACCGCACAGCGGCACCCCCGCACGGCGGGCGAACGGACGGCGGGCGAACGGACGGCGGCCGAGCGGACGACGGGCCGTCCGGACGCGAACATCCCACCCCCCCCCGTAGCCCCAGCCCACCCCCTTCCGAGGAGCCGTCTTGAACGCCACTCCCGCACCCGACGGCCGTTCCGGCAGCCCCGACGAACACGGCGACTCCGGGACCCAGCCCTCTCACGTCCCGCTCGCCGAGTCGTTCCCCCAGCAGAAGCGACGAGCCCCGGACGGCATGAGCGCGGGAGCCCCTGACGCCGACCCGCTGGAGGACCCCGATCCCGGCACCGCCGCCCAGGCCGCCGCCGTCGAGAACCTCCTGCGCTGCTGGGTACGGGAGACCGGCCTCGCCGCCCCCGCCACCGCCACCCTTCGTATCCCGCTGCTCCGCAGTGGCACCGCGCTGATCGTCCAGATCCGGCACTGGTCCCCGGCGGGCTGGCACCGCTTTGGGCCGGTCCGCCTCGCCGGCGCCGAGACGGCTCCGCCCGTCGACGCGATCACTCTCGCGGCCCTCCTCGCCAGGGAGACACCCGGCGGCACCCGCGACACCCCCGGTGTCCCGGAGCAGCCCGGAGCCGTAGGCGACGGTGGCGACCTGGTCGCCAGGGTGGCCGACTCCCTGCGCCGCACCGCGACGTTCATCAGCGACCGGCGCGCACGCCCGGACGACGGCCCCGACCTCTTCCTCAGCGCCGAGCAGTCCCTCCTCCTCGGACACCCCCTGCACCCGGCCCCGAAGAGCCGGGAAGGCCTGACCGAGGCCGAAGGCCCGCTGTACTCGCCGGAGTCACGCGGCTCGTTCCCGCTGCACTGGTGGGCCGTGGCCCCCTCCCTGCTGGCGGCCGACTCGGCCTGGACCGAGCGCGGCCGTACCGTTCCCGCGGACCGGCTCACCCAGCGGCTCGCCGGAACCACCCCTCCCCTGCCCGACGCATACGCCGCGCTGCCGCTGCACCCCTGGCAGGCCAGGGAGCTCAGGCACCGCGGAGCGGTCGCCGCCCTGCTCGACTCCGGAGCGCTCCGCGACCTCGGTCCGCTCGGCTCACCCTGGCACCCCACCTCCTCCGTACGCACCGTCCATCGACCGGGCGCCCCCGCGATGCTGAAACTGTCGCTGGGCCTGCGCATCACCAACTCCCGTCGCGAGAACCTGCGCAAGGAACTCCACCGCGGAGTCGAGGTGCACCGGCTGCTGCGCGGCGGCCTCGCCCGTCAGTGGCGAGCCGCGCATCCCGCCTTCGACATCGTCCGCGACCCCGCCTGGCTCGCCGTCGACGATCCCGACGGGCGGCCCCTGCCCGGCCTCGACGTCATGATCAGGCACAACCCGTTCGCCCCGGCCGACGACGTGAGCTGCCTGGCCGGACTCGTCTCGCCCCGGCCCCTCGCCGAACCGGACACCGCCCCCTGGCCGACCAAGGGACCCTGGGCCCTGCGGTCCCGCCTGGCGCGGCTCGTCGTGCGGCTCGCCGCACGCACCGGGCGCTCCGTCGGAGCCGTAGCCGCGGAGTGGTTCCTGCGCTATCTGGAACAGGTCGTCCGGCCCGTGCTCTGGCTGGACGGCGAGGCCGGAATCGCCCTCGAGGCCCATCAGCAGAACACGCTGGTCCTGCTCGACCGCGACGGCTGGCCCGCCGGCGGCCGGTACCGCGACAACCAGGGCTACTACTTCCGTGAGTCCCGGCGACCCGAGCTCGACGCGCGGCTGCCCGGCATCGGCGTGCACAGTGACACCTTCGTCGCCGACGAGGTGACCGACGAACGCTTCGCGTACTACCTCGCCATCAACAACGTGCTCGGGCTGATCGGCGCCTTCGGCTCCCAGCAACTCGCCGACGAACGACTGCTCCTCGCCGCGTTCCGCGGGTTTCTCACCGATGCCGCCTCGGGCCCACTCGCCCTGCGGACCCCGCTGCCCGGCCTGCTGCTCGACTCACCTGTCCTGCGCTGCAAGGCCAACCTGCTGACCCGGCTGCACGGCATGGACGAACTCGTCGGACCGGTCGACACCCAGTCCGTCTACGTCACCATCGCCAACCCCCTTCACTCCTGAACGAACCGCCCTGCCCTTCCGCATCTCCCTTGAACCTCGACCCCCTTCGCTGAAAGGAGCGCACCGTGCCCTCCACCGACACCAGTGCGGAGACCGCATCCCCCGAGGACGGCGAGGCCACGCTGCATCTGCGCCTGCCCGCTGAGTTCGTCGCCCTCTTCTCCACTGCCGACCTGCTCGACGACGTGTCCGGCTGGGGGCCGGTCCCCACCCCCGTGGGCCTCTTCCAACTTGTCCCCGTACGCCTGAACGACGACCTTCCGCTCATCCACCGCTGGATGAACGACCCGGCTGTCGCCGCCTTCTGGGAGCTGGCGGGACCCCCGGAGAGGACCGAGGACCATCTTCGGGCCCAACTCGAAGGCGACGGCCGCAGCGTGCCGTGCCTGGGCGTGCTGGACGGCGTACCCATGAGTTACTGGGAGATCTACCGGGCGGACCTCGATCCGCTGGCCCGCCACTGTCCGACTCGTCCGCACGACACCGGGATCCATCTCCTCGTCGGAGAGGCCGCAGACCGGGGGAGAGGACTGGGCTCCGCGCTCCTCAAGGCCGTGGCCGATCTCGTGCTGGACCGTCGTCCCGCCTGTGCCCGGGTCGTCGCCGAACCGGATCTTCGTAACACCACCTCCGTCACCGCCTTCCTGCGCGCCGGGTTCCGATTCGCGTCCGAGGTCGACCTGCCCGGCAAGCGGGCCGCCCTCGTGATCCGGGACCGCGTCCCGAACCGGCTGACGTAACGAATTGTGATGACGTCGTCGCATTGAGTACGAACGGCGGCTCGGTGAGGTTCCCGGCTGCCGCGAGAAGATCCGGAAGACCGGCGAAGCCCGCCGCAGCCAGCCCCCCCCCCGCTCAGGAGTCCCGGCAGTGATCCCGCCCCCCGCCCTCGCCTTGACCGCCCGTTTGTCAGTGCCGGGCCGTAGGGTGGTCGGGCTATGACGAAGCCCTCACTCCCCGAACTCCTGCATGCCGCCGTCGCAGCCGTCGGCGGCACGGAGCGCCCCGGCCAGGTGACCATGGCCGAAGCGGTCGCCGAGGCGATCGACGACGGATCCCACCTGCTGGTCCAGGCCGGCACCGGCACCGGAAAGTCGCTGGGCTATCTCGTTCCCGCGCTCGCGCACGGGGAGCGAGTGGTCGTCGCCACGGCCACGCTCGCACTGCAGCGCCAGCTCGTGGAACGCGACCTGCCGCGCACGGTCGACGCCCTGCACCCGCTGCTGCGCCGCCGCCCGGACTTCGCCATGCTCAAGGGCCGGTCGAACTACCTGTGCCTGCACCGCCTGCACGAGGGCATGCCGCAGGACGAGGAGGACGGGCTCTTCGACCAGTTCGAGGCCGCCGCGCCCACCAGCAAGCTGGGCCAGGACCTGCTGCGCCTGCGTGACTGGGCCGACGAGACGGAGACCGGTGACCGCGACGGCCTCACCCCGGGCGTCTCGGACCGTGCATGGGCGCAGGTGTCGGTGTCCTCGCGGGAGTGCCTGGGCGCGTCGAAGTGCGCCTACGGCGCCGAGTGCTTCGCGGAGATGGCGCGCGAGCGGGCCAAGCTCGCCGAGGTCGTCGTCACCAACCATGCTCTCCTGGCCATCGACGCCATCGAGGGTGCCCCGGTGCTGCCGCAGCACGAGGTGCTGATCGTGGACGAGGCGCACGAACTCGTCTCCCGGGTCACCGGTGTCGCCACCGGTGAACTCACGCCCGGCCAGGTCAACCGCGCTGTGCGCCGGGCGGCCAAACTCGTCAACGAGAAGGCCGCCGACCAGCTCCAGACCGCCGCGGAAGGCTTCGAGCGGCTGATGGAACTGGCTCTGCCGGGCCGTCTCGAGGAGATCCCGGAGGACCTCGGCTATGCGCTGATGGCGCTGCGGGACGCGGCCCGCACGGTCATCACCGCGCTCGGCTCGACCCGCGACAAGTCCGTCCAGGACGAGGACGCGGTCCGCAAACAGGCGCTGGCCTCGGTCGAGAGCGTGCACGACGTGGCGGAGCGAGTGGCCAACGGCTCCGAGTGGGACGTGGTCTGGTACGAGCGTCACGACCGCTTCGGCGCCTCTCTGCGTGTCGCGCCCATGTCGGTCTCCGGACTGCTCAGGGAGAAGCTCTTCGCGGACCGCAGCGTCGTCCTCACCTCGGCGACGCTGAAGCTGGGCGGCGATTTCAACGGCGTCGGCGCCTCCCTGGGGCTCAGCCCCGAGGGCACGGAGGGCGAGGATCTGCCGCAGTGGAAGGGCGTGGACGTCGGTTCGCCCTTCGACTACCCCAAACAGGGCATCCTGTACGTCGCGAAGCACCTCGCGCGCCCCGCGCGGGACGGCGAGCGCTCCGACATGCTCGATGAGCTGACCGAACTCATCCAGGCGGCCGGCGGCCGCACCCTCGGACTGTTCTCGTCCATGCGCGCCGCCCAGCTCGCCGCGGAGGAGCTGCGCTCCCGCATCCCCGAGTTCCCCATCCTGCTCCAGGGCGAGGAGACGCTCGGAGAGCTGATCAAGAACTTCGCCGCCGACCCGCGGACCTGCCTGTTCGGCACATTGTCGCTGTGGCAGGGTGTCGACGTCCCGGGCCCGAGCTGTCAGCTGGTGGTCATGGACAAGATCCCGTTCCCGCGCCCCGACGACCCGTTGATGAGCGCCCGGCAGAAGGCGGTGGAGGACGCGGGCGGCAACGGCTTCATGGCCGTGGCCGCGACCCACGCGGCCCTGCTCATGGCCCAGGGCGCCGGCCGTCTGGTCCGCGCCTCGGGGGACCGTGGTGTGGTCGCGGTACTTGACCAGCGGCTCGCCACCGCGCGGTACGGCAGCTACCTCAAGGCGTCACTGCCCGACTTCTGGTACACCACGGACCGCAACCAGGTGCGCAAATCGCTCGCGGCGATCGACGCGGCCGCGAGGCAGACGGAAGAGAAGCAGACGCAGGAGGCGTGAGGCGGCTGGTCCGGACGGCTTCGGCCGGACCAGCACCCGCATGGCGGTCCATGCGGCCGTCCGGGGGAGTCCGGACAGCACAGGGCCCCGGAACCGGCGCAGGGGTCCCGGGGCCCGGTCTGGGGGACGGGCCGCGTCCGGCCCGCCCGCCGCGGCCGTCACACGCGCCGCAGCACAGCGACGACCTTGCCCAGAATGGTCGCGTCGTCGCCGGGAATCGGTTCGTAGGCCGCGTTGTGCGGCAGGAGCCAGACGTGACCGTCCTCGCGCTTGAAGCGCTTGACGGTGGCTTCGCCGTCGAGCATCGCCGCGACGATGTCGCCGTTCTCGGCGACCGGCTGGCGGCGGACGGTGACCCAGTCGCCGTCACAGATCGCGGCCTCGATCATGGAGTCACCGACGACCTTGAGGACGAACAGCTCGCCGTCGCCGACGAGCTGGCGGGGCAGCGGGAACACGTCCTCGACCGACTCCTCGGCGAGGATCGGTCCACCGGCGGCGATACGGCCGACCAGCGGGACGTAGGACGCGGCAGGCTTGCCGGCGGTGTCGGTGGGCTGCACCGACACCGCCTGGTCGGAGCCACGCACCTCGTACGCGCGCGGGCGGTGCGGGTCGCGGCGCAGGAAGCCCTTGCGCTCCAGTGCCATCAGCTGGTGCGCCACCGAGGACGTGCTGGAGAGGCCGACGGCCTGGCCGATCTCGCGCATGGACGGCGGATATCCGCGTCGCTGCACCGAATCCCTGATGACCTCGATCACCCGCCGCTGCCGGTCGGTGAGCCCGGAGCTGTCCGCCCGGATACCCGGAGGTCGGCCAGGCAGGGAGCGCTTGTGCCCCTCGGGATTCGTGGCTTCGTTCATCGCATGTACCGGCTCGACTCGGCCCATGGAGCGGTCCTGGGCGGTGATGGTGGCACTGTCTGCGGTGGTGGTCACGTCGGCCCCTCTCGATGGTCTCCCTGCTGGACAACGGTAGTTGCTTTCGAAAGGTTGCGCCAAACACACGTTCGAGTGAAAAAGTGCGATTCGCCTGACGTGATCATGTGTCTGGGTGTATGGCTAACGCGGTATCCGGCGGGCAAAAGCGCCCATTGCTGCACTCTTCACCGCCGGGATCGGCGACCTCGCGGGTTGTGCCCTCAGTCTGCCATCCGGCACCCGGTCCACCCGGATCCGGGCTCCCTTCTGTGCCGGAGTCCTACGCGGTCTCCGTGCGGCGCCCACCGTATCTCCGTAACCGCAGGATCGATACGTCCCTGCGCCCGCGTGTTCGGAAATGCCGGCAGCGGGTATCCGGGGTGTGCTCTGGCGCGGCAACACGCGTGACCGCCTCGGTGTATGGGCCAAGCCCTACATCTAGTGGTTGGATGCTTACCGCAGCCCACAAGTTGTGGTCCCCCGGGTCTGGGATGGCTCCGCGATCGCCTATGCTTAGGGCTGCTTCGAGGGGCCCATGTGGTCCGGCGGGGCTATCGAGTCTGCTGTGAGGAGGGTTGGAGATCATGCACTGCCCCTTCTGCAGGCACCCCGACAGCCGCGTGGTCGACAGCCGTACGACCGACGACGGCACGTCGATCCGCAGGCGCCGCCAGTGCCCTGACTGCTCCCGTCGTTTCACGACCGTGGAGACGTGCTCGCTCATGGTGGTGAAGCGGTCCGGAGTCACCGAACCGTTCAGCCGCACCAAGGTCATCAACGGCGTGCGCAAGGCATGCCAGGGACGGCCTGTCACCGAGGACGCACTCGCCCAGCTCGGCCAGCGGGTCGAGGAGGCGGTGCGGGCCACCGGGAGTGCCGAGCTGACCACCCACGACGTGGGTCTGGCCATACTCGGCCCGTTGCAGGAGCTCGACCTCGTCGCCTATCTGCGATTCGCCTCCGTCTACCGGGCCTTCGACTCGCTCGACGACTTCGAGGCCGCGATCGCGGAGCTCAGGCGGGCACGAGGCCCCGCCGCGGACGACGGGGACGCGGGAGCGGGGAGCCAGGAAGACGAACCCGGGCCCGGAGGGACGACCGAGGTCCCCGTGCCCGCCCACGCCGCCGACTGACCGGCGCGACGGAACCCGGACGGACGCCCGGGTTCCGGCTCGGAAGGCGGCGACCGAAGACCTGTCGCGGGTGGCAGTTGAGGGCTCCCGCGATACCAGACAGAACACCGTGCCACGGGAACATCGGGGCACTTCAGGGCGTTTTCGCCCGTACAGGGAGGCGGCATGACAGAGACGGCGAGCGGTCCGGCACGAGGTTCCCGAGTCAAGGGAGCCAAGGCGGGTAACAAGGGACTGCACATCGAGCGTATCCACACCACCCCCGGCGTGCACCCGTACGACGAGGTGGCCTGGGAGCGCCGTGACGTCGTCATGACCAACTGGCGCGACGGCTCGATCAACTTCGAGCAGCGTGGCGTCGAGTTCCCCGACTTCTGGTCGGTGAACGCGGTCAACATCGTCACCAGCAAGTACTTCCGTGGTGCCGTCGGCACCCCGCAGCGCGAGGTCAGCCTCAAGCAGCTGATCGACCGCATCGTGAAGACGTACCGGAAGGCCGGTGAGGACCACAAGTACTTCGCCTCGCCCGCCGACGCCGAGATCTTTGAGCACGAGCTGGCCTACGCCCTCCTGCACCAGATCTTCAGCTTCAACAGCCCCGTCTGGTTCAACGTCGGCACCCCGCAGCCCCAGCAGGTCTCCGCCTGCTTCATCCTGTCCGTCGACGACTCCATGGAGTCGATCCTCGACTGGTACAAGGAAGAGGGCATGATCTTCAAGGGCGGCTCCGGCGCCGGCCTGAACCTCTCCCGCATCCGCTCCTCCAAGGAGCTGCTCTCCTCCGGTGGCAACGCCTCCGGTCCCGTCTCCTTCATGCGCGGCGCCGACGCCTCCGCCGGCACCATCAAGTCCGGTGGCGCCACCCGCCGCGCCGCCAAGATGGTCGTGCTCGACGTCGACCACCCCGACATCGAGGACTTCATCCAGACGAAGGTCAGCGAGGAGGAGAAGATCCGCGTCCTGCGCGACGCGGGCTTCGACATGGACCTGGGCGGCGACGACATCACGTCCGTCCAGTACCAGAACGCCAACAACTCGGTCCGCGTGAACGACGAGTTCATGACGGCGGTCGAGTCGAGCGGCAAGTTCGGTCTGCGCGCCCGTATGACCGGTGAGGTCATCGAGGAGGTCGACGCCAAGGCGCTCTTCCGCAAGATCGCCGAGGCGGCCTGGGCCTGCGCCGACCCGGGCATCCAGTACGACGACACCATCAACACCTGGCACACCTGCCCCGAGTCCGGCCGGATCACCGCGTCGAACCCGTGCAGCGAGTACATGCACCTGGACAACACGTCCTGCAACCTGGCCTCGCTGAACCTGATGAAGTTCCTCAAGGACGACGGCAAGGGCCACCAGTCCTTCGAGACCGAGCGCTTCCAGAAGGTCGTCGAGCTGGTCATCACCGCGATGGACATCTCGATCTGCTTCGCGGACTTCCCGACCCAGAAGATCGGCGAGAACACGCGCGCGTTCCGCCAGCTCGGCATCGGCTACGCCAACCTCGGCGCCCTGCTGATGGCCACCGGCCACGCCTACGACTCCGACGGCGGCCGTGCCCTCGCCGGTGCCATCACCTCGCTGATGACCGGCACGGCCTACCGCCGCTCCGCCGAGCTGGCCGCCGTCGTCGGCCCGTACGACGGCTACGCCCGCAACGCCGACGCCCACAAGCGCGTCATGAAGCAGCACGCCGACGCCAACGGCGGGGCCGTCCGCATGGACGACCTGGACACCCCGGTCTGGGCCGCCGCCACGGAGGCCTGGCAGGACGTCGTCCGCATCGGCGAGAAGAACGGTTTCCGTAACTCCCAGGCGTCCGTCCTCGCCCCGACCGGCACCATCGGCCTGGCGATGTCCTGCGACACCACCGGTGTCGAGCCCGACCTCGCGCTGGTGAAGTTCAAGAAGCTGGTCGGCGGCGGCTCGATGCAGATCGTCAACGGCACCGTCCCGCAGGCCCTGCGCCGCCTGGGTTACCAGGAGGAGCAGATCGAGGCGATCGTCGCCCACATCGCCGAGAACGGCAACGTGATCGACGCCCCCGGCCTCAAGCTCGAGCACTACGAGGTGTTCGACTGCGCCATGGGCGAGCGCGCCATCTCCCCGATGGGCCACGTCCGCATGATGGCCGCGATCCAGCCGTGGATCTCCGGCGCCATCTCCAAGACGGTCAACATGCCGGAGACGGCGACCGTCGAGGAGGTCGAGGAGATCTACTACGAGGCGTGGAAGCTGGGCGTCAAGGCGCTCGCCATCTACCGCGACAACTGCAAGGTCGGCCAGCCGCTCTCCGCCAAGACCAAGGAGAAGGAGAAGGCCGAGGTCACGGAGAAGGCCGAGGCGGCCATCCGCGAGACGGTCGAGAAGATCGTCGAGTACCGCCCGGTCCGCAAGCGCCTCCCCAAGGGCCGTCCCGGCATCACCACGTCCTTCACGGTCGGCGGCGCCGAGGGCTACATGACCGCCAATTCCTACCCCGACGACGGTCTCGGTGAGGTCTTCCTGAAGATGTCCAAGCAGGGCTCGACCCTCGCGGGCATGATGGACGCCTTCTCCATCGCCGTCTCCGTCGGCCTGCAGTACGGCGTGCCCCTGGAGACGTACGTCTCGAAGTTCACCAACATGCGCTTCGAGCCGGCCGGCATGACGGACGACCCCGACGTGCGGATGGCGCAGTCGATCGTCGACTACATCTTCCGCCGCCTGGCGCTGGACTTCCTGCCCTTCGAGACGCGCTCCGCGCTCGGCATCCACTCCGCCGAGGAGCGTCAGCGGCACCTGGAGACCGGTTCCTACGAGCCCGCCGACGACGAGGTCGACGTCGAGGGCCTGGCCCAGTCGGCGCCGCGCGCCCAGGAGCTGAAGGCGGTCGCCACGCCGAAGGCCGAGGCCGCGGTGGCCGAGTCGGCCCCGAAGCAGGCGCACACCAGCGCCGAGCTGGTGGAGATGCAGCTGGGCATCCAGGCCGACGCCCCGCTGTGCTTCTCCTGCGGTACGAAGATGCAGCGGGCCGGCTCCTGCTACATCTGCGAGGGCTGCGGCTCGACCAGCGGCTGCAGCTGATGACACGCCGTTCCTGAGGTAAGGGGCGCCGGCAATCGCCGGCGCCCCTTACCTGTGGGCCTTCGCGTCAGGGGCGGCGCCTGCTGCCCATGACACGGGGGAAGGCCGCCGGATCCTCGTCGTAGCCGTGGACTCCGCGGTGGAACGTCCACCCACCGGAGTCGTCCCGCAGGAACTCGCCGATCGTGGCCGCCGTGGCATCGGGGACAGAGGCGAAGTCGTCCTCGGCGAGCACGGTGTAGCCCTCGCGGATGCGCATGGCCGGGCCGAGCACGTCGGCGAAGGTTTGGTGCCCGGTCCGCTGCTGGATGACCACACCGACCACCACGCGCGCGTAACGGCCGTCGAGCCGGTCGAGCTCGAGCGTCATGACCTCGTCCCAGCCGAAGCCCTTGCCGTCGGTGCTGTCCCGGTTGAGGAAGATCGTGCCGTCCGGGGAACGGCTGTCGAAGTGCACCAGATAGGCCGGCGCCCCGTACGGGGCGCCGGACTCGAACGGCCCCGCCACGATGTCCAGATCGGTGGGCGGTCGGCCCGCCGGACTGGGGTCCCATTTGAGCGCGACCTCGACCTTGCGGATTCCCTTGCTGAAGCCAGCCACCGGGCTTCGCCACCCCCTTGAAGTGCCATGCTGTCAACTGCCCCGAAGCCAGGGCCGTTTGTTCATCGTGCCACGTGCGCGGGGGAGCGTGCGCGGGCGATCTCAGCCGGAGCGTGACCGGCGCCACGCCCGGTGGCCTTACGATGGCGCGGTGCTGGTCAAGTGGATTCGCTGCACCGTCGTGGACCGCCGCGGCTTCGAGCGCGGGCAGCGGAAATGGGCGGGGCTTCCGGGGGAGCCGGGTTTTCGGGGGCAGGGCGGAGGCTGGAGCCGGCAGCGGCCCGGGGTGGCGCACCTCTTCACCTTCTGGGAGAGCCGCTCTTTCTACGACTCCTTCATGGCCCGCTCCCACGACCGTCTGGCGGCCGCCCAGTCCGGCACGTACAAGGATTCCCAGGTCAAACTGTTCGAGTACCGATTCGACGTGAAGACCGGCTTCGAGCCCCGGTTCACCGACTCCGACCTGATCCGCGTCGCCCTGTGCAGGGTCCACGAGGAGCGCGTGGAGCACTTCACCCTGATGCAGGAGAAGGTCTGGAACCCCGCCATGGCCGGCTCACCCGGCATGATCCGGGGCATGTTCGCCGAGGCGCCCGAGCAGGAGTTCCTGATCCTGTCCATGTGGCGGTCGGCGGCCGAGCACGGCAAGTACCGCACCGAGCGGGTGGAGCGCCTCGCCCTGCGTGCCCAGACGGAGGCGGACATCGCCGCTCTGACCGGGGACATCGTGGAGCTGGAGCCGTCCTGGACGGTCTGAACCGGCCGCCTCGAGGATGAAGTGGAGCCTCTGGACAGTTGGTGAATCCAACGCGGGGACGACGCGGGGATCATGCGCCCGTGAGCGCCCCTATGCGCGGGATGCGTGTGACCTACGCGGTATGGGGCCCGTACGAGTGCTCCACCGTCCCCCGTTCGATCTAGGGTTTCGGCATGGCACGACCACGGCGCATCGTCCTTGTCCGGCACGGCGAGTCAACGGGCAATGTTGATGACTCCGTGTACGAGCGGGAGCCCGACCACGCTCTCGCCCTGACCGAGCGCGGCTGGAGACAGGCGGAGGAGACCGGAAAGAAGATCCGGGAGCTCTTCGGCCGGGAGCGCGTGAGCGTGTACGTCTCCCCGTACCGCCGTACCCACGAGACGCTGCGCGCCTTCCATCTCGACCCCGGCCTCATACGGATGCGGGAGGAGCCAAGGCTGCGCGAGCAGGACTGGGGCAACTGGCAGGACCGCGACGACGTGCGCCTGCAGAAGGCGTACCGGGACGCCTACGGCCACTTCTTCTTCCGGTTCCCGCAGGGCGAGTCCGGCGCCGATGTCTACGACCGGGTCGGCGGCTTTCTGGAGAGCCTGTTCCGCAGCTTCGAGGCGCCGGACCATCCGCCGAACGTGCTGCTGGTGACGCACGGGCTCGCGATGCGGCTGTTCTGCATGCGCTGGTTCCACTGGACGGTGGCGGAATTCGAGTCGCTGTCGAACCCCGGGAACGCCGAGATGCGGACGCTCGTTCTCGGTGACGACGGCAAGTACACCCTGAACCGGCCCTTCGAGCGATGGCGGGATCCGGTACCGCACTGGGGTTCCGGATAGAGTGGCAGACCGATGACCGCTGACTCCTCTTCCCTCGAGCGCCTGAACCGCGCCCTGGCCAGCCTGCGCGGACTGGCGGTGGGAGACGCGCTGGGCTCGCAGTTCTTCGTCCCGGCGAACTATCCCCTGCTCAAGCGCCGCGAGCTGCCCGCTGGCCCCTGGCAGTGGACGGACGACACGGAGATGGCCTGCTCCGTGGTGGCCGTCCTGGCCGTCCACCACCGCCTCGACCAGGACGCGCTGGCCCGCTCGTTCGCCGAGCACCACGACTTCGACCGCGGGTACGGCCCGGCCGTCAATCGACTGCTCCGCCTCGTCCGCGAGGGCGAGGACTGGCGCGAACTGGCGGCCGGTCTCTTCAACGGGCAGGGGTCCTGGGGCAACGGCGCCGCGATGCGCATCGCGCCGCTGGGCGCCTGGTACGCCGACGACCCCGAGCAGGCGACCCACCAGGCGGAGATCTCGGCGTATCCCACGCACCAGCACCGCGAGGCCGTGGTGGGCGCGATGGCGGTCGCCGCGGCCGCCGCGCTGGCCGCGTCGCCGGGCGGGCCGCCCGGCCCCGAGGCGCTCCTCGACGGTGTCATCGCACTCATTCCGAAGAGCGCTGTCGATGCGGGCCTGCGCCGGGCCCGCGACATGCTCGACTACGGCGATCCGGCCACCGTCGCGGCCGTGCTGGGCTGCGGTCGCCGCACGTCGGCCCACGACACCGTCCCGTTCGCCCTCTGGTCCGCCGCGCGGGCCCTGGCCGACTTCGAGACGGCGTTCTGGACGACCGCCCAGGTCGGCGGGGACGTGGACACGACCTGCGCGATCGTGGGCGGCGTGCTCGGCTCCGGCAAGGCGGGCACGCCACCCGCGCCGTGGGTGGAGCGGACCGAGGCACTGCCCGGGTGGGTGCCGACGGGGTTCTGACCCCTGCTCGTCGTCGTCACTCCACAGAGGATCGAAAACTCTGCGTACCCGCCGGGAACTCTCTGTGACCGTCCGCCGTTCTGCACGTAGCCGTCGCCCGCGTCGATGCGGACGACGGCTCGGTCCGGACAGGTGAAGGCGGGAGGGGGTGTGCGGTGATGGCGGTCGTCGTCGCTGTGCCGGCCGGGCTTGTGCCGCTGCTGGTCTTCGTGGCCGTGTGGGTGGTGCGGACGGCCGGGCCGCAGCGTCTCCCGTTCCCCCGGCCGCGGTCCGGCTCGCCGCGGTTCCGCGCGGCCACGGGATGGTCAGCCGATGCCCGGGCCCGCCGTGCCGGCGAGGGCTTCGAGATCGCTCTTCCGGACCCTGATCACCAGCCAGGCGGTGAGGAACGCGAGCACGGCCATGGCGGCGGCCGGGACGAAGGCCGCGGAGATCCCGTGAGCGAGCACCTCATGCCCCCAGGGCGCGGGCAACTGGTGCGTCCTGGCGAACTGCGCCTTCTGCTCCGGAGTACCGCCGGCGAGGAACTTCGGCAGTTGCTTCTTCGCCTCGTCCGTGCTCGCGGAGCCGAAGACGGTGGTCAGGATGGACAGGCCCAGCGAACCGCCGACCTGCTGGGTGGCGTTGAGCAGCCCGGAGGCCGCGCCCGCCTCGTGCTGGGCCACCCCGGAGACGGCCGTGACGGTGACCGTCACGAAATTCAGGCCCATGCCGAACCCGAACACCAGCATCGGTCCCAGCACGCCGCCGAGGTAGGAGCTGTCGGGTGTGATGAAGGTCTGCCAGACCAGTCCGGTCACCACGAGCGCCGAGCCGGTCATCATGAAGGGCTTGGGGCCGAGCGTGGGCAGGAAGCGCTGGGACAGACCCGCGCCGACCGCGATCGCGAAGGTCACGGGGAGGAAGGCCAGGCCGGCCCTGATCGCGCTGTAGCCGAGCACGTTCTGCACGAACAGCACGATGTAGAAGAACATGCCGAACATCGCGGCGGCGAGGCTCAGCATGATCACGTACGTGCCCGAGCGGTTGCGGTCGGCGAACATCTTGAGCGGGGTGATCGGTTCCTTGGCCCGCAGCTCGGTGAGGACGAACGCCACCAACAGTACCGCCGCGGCGCCGAAGGACCCCAGGGTGAGACCGTCCCGCCAGCCCTCCTCCGAGGCACGGATGAACCCGTACACCAGCGTGGCCATGCCGGCCGTCGACGTGAGCGCACCCGCGATGTCGAACCGCCCCGGGTGCCGCTCGGACTCGCTGATGTACAGCGGGGCGAGGAACGCGATCAGCAGGCCGATCGGCACGTTGACGAAGAGCACCCACCGCCAGTCGAGCCAGTCGGTCAGCATGCCGCCCGCCAGCAGGCCGATGGCACCACCGCCCGCGGACACGGCGGCGAACACGCCGAAGGCCCGGTTGCGTTCCGGGCCTTCGGGGAACGTGGTGGTGATCAGGGCGAGCGAGGTGGGCGAGGCGATCGCGCCACCCACTCCCTGCAGGGCGCGCGCCGCGAGCAGTTGCCAGGGCTCCTGGGCGAGGCCGCCCAGCAGCGAGGCGAAGGTGAACAGCAGGATGCCGGCCATGAACACCCGGCGCCGGCCGAGGATGTCGCCGGCCCGCGCGCCGAGCAGCAGCAGACCGCCGAAGGTGAGTGTGTAGGCGCTGACCACCCAAGTGAGATCGGTGGTGCTGAACTTGAGAGCGTCTTGAATGTGCGGGAGCGCGATGTTCACAATCGTCGCGTCGAGTACCACCATGAGCTGGCAGGCCGCGATGACGGTGAGCGCGATGCCGGGATGCCCGTCCCGGCGGGCCGCACCCGGTTTCCGTTCCTGAAGCAGCTGAGAGGTTGTCACCATGGGTCCCCCACAAAGGCGTTAGTGAACGCTCGCGTTCACTTTCGCGTCAACGGTAGTGAGTCCCCGACAGTGAACGCAAGCGTTCACTTAATTCCGCGTCACGTGTCGCGTCCCCCTTTGCTGCGACGTGACGCGGCCCCGCCCCGGAACCCCCGCTTCCCTTGCATGCTGGAGAGTCACAGATGGATACCTCGCGCTGGACGGCCGCTCCCGCTCAGGCGGCCACCCCCCGTCGGCGCGGCGCGGTGCTCGAGCGCGCGATCCTGGATGCCACCCTGGAGCAGCTCAGTACGGTCGGCTGGAACGGTCTGACCATGGAGGGCGTCGCGGCCGGCGCCCAGACCGGGAAGGCGGCGGTCTACCGCCGCTGGCCCTCCAAGGAGGATCTGGTCGCCCATGCCCTCGAGGCCGGACTGCCCCGCGTCGAGGAAGTCCCCGACCTCGGCAGTGTCCGGGAGGACCTGCTGGCCCTGTGCCGGCGTGCGCGGGACGCGATGTTCTCACTTCCCGGTTTCGCTCTGCGTGCCGTGATTCACGAATGCGATCCGGCGCAGGTGGAACGCTTCCATAGCGTGATCTTCGAAGGGGTGGTCGAGCCGATGATCCAGCAGCTCCGCGAGGTCGTCATCCGTGGCATCGGCCGGGGGGAGGTGCGCCCGGACGCCGACAACGGCTACGTCTTCGACGCCGTTCCGGCGATGATGATGTACCGATCCAAGATGTGCGCCAGCGAATGGAGCGACCAGGAGCTCGAGGAGATGATCGACCGGCTGATGATGCCGCTGCTGAGGCAGTACGGTCCCGGGTCCTGATCGGTGCCCTCGGTGCCCCCGGCCTGTTCCGGAGGGCCGGGGTGTCGCTCGGCCCTGTCGGCGGCGTAACCTAAGGGCGCCATGCCGTACGAACCACCTACTCACACCGTCGAGCGCTCCCTGCGCGCCACGACCGGAGCGAAGGTCATCGCCGGTGTCGACGAGGTGGGGAGGGGCGCGTGGGCCGGCCCCGTCACCGTCTGCGCGGCGATCACCGGACTGCGTCGGCCGCCCGAGGGGCTGACCGACTCCAAGCTGTTGACCGTGAAGCGGCGCACCGCACTGGCCGGGATACTGCAGTCCTGGGTCACGGCCTATGCCCTGGGGCACGCCTCCCCCGAGGAGATCGACTCCCTGGGGATGACGGCAGCGCTGCGGCTCGCCGCCGTCCGCGCCCTGGACCTGCTGCCGGTTCGCCCGGACGCCGTGATACTCGACGGCAAGCACGACTACCTCGGTACCCCGTGGAAGGTGCGCACGGTCATCAAGGGTGACCGGTCCTGCGTGGCCGTCGCGGCGGCGTCTGTGATCGCCAAGGTTCAGCGCGACAAAATGATGGCCGAACTGGGTATCGACCATGCAGACTTCGGATTCGCGGACAACGCCGGGTATCCGTCGCCCGTGCACAAGGCGGCACTGGAGGAGCGGGGGCCCACCCCGTACCACCGCTTGTCGTGGGCGTATCTTGATGCGCTGCCCCAGTGGCGGCACCTCAAGAAGGTCCGCAGCTGGGCGGACGGAAGCGTTCCGGAGATCGAGGGTCAGCTCGGCTTCGACTTCTGACGGTTCCGCTCGCACTGATGTGCCACCCGGCTGACCGTGCCGCACCAACGTTTGATAAAAATCAGCTCATGCCTCTCATTCCCGAGGAGCCTCAGATTCACGAGAGTGCCCAGGGTCCCCGCACCGCGCCGACCCCACGCCCCGTACCCGGCCCCCGTCCCGCGGCTCCGTCCCGCCCCGGTCGTCCAGGCCCCCCGCGGCCCGCGCCGCCGGTGCAGCGCGCTTCGCGTGAGGCGGCTCCGGCCAGGCCGGCCCCGTCGGGTCCGGCCGCTCCCACCGCCACCGCTCCCACCGCCGCACCGGCGACTCCGCAGATCCAGTTGATCCCTGCCTCGGCCGAGGGTGCGCTCGACGCCGCCGAAGAGGCGGTGGACCTCCTCCTGGACTCGGGCCGCGCCCCCGGAGATGTGCTGGTGATCACCACCGGTTCCCAGCACCCGTGGGCGGAGCACGAGTTGTCCTTCGGAGAAGCCTCCTACTGGAGGCAGCACGACGCCGGTGACGACGTGTTCTACACGGACGCCGTCCACGCCTCCCGTGCCGCGACCCGGCCCGTGGTCGTCGTGGCCGTCAACGGCGACTCCGCCGCCACCGCCCTCCCGCTGGCCCACTCGCGGGCCGGTGCGCTGCTGATCGTCTGCGGTGACCCGCAGCGGATCAACGCGCTGCTGGGCGCAGGCGTCTGAGATACGTCCCGGCCCCGGCGGGGCCGGGTATGACGAAGAGCCGCTCCGGCGACATCCGTACGGCGCGGCTTTCGGCATGCCCGGGCGACCGGCAGCGGCTCTTCCGCAGGTGCGAGCCGGCCCCGTTTCCGGGCGCCGGCGGCGGCGGTGTGGGAAGGCGCGCGTCCCGTGGCAGTGCGTGGGCGGCCTGCACAGGGCCGGCAGCCGTCGTCAGCCGTAGCCGCGGCGCGCCCGGTGACCGGCCCGTGCCGTGCGCCGGACGTGTCCGGAGCCCCGAGCCCCCGGACGGGCCGGCGTCAGCGTGCGGCCGCGCGGCGCAGGACCTCGGAGACCGGGCCACCGGTACGGGGAGGCAGGGGCGGGACCTGCGACATGGCGAAGGACTCGGGTTCGGAGTGGGCGTTCGGATGGCGTCCGCCCCGTCCCTCACCGAGGACCTGCCAGCCGTCCCCGGTCAGCGTGATGTACGCCCCGCAGCGCAGCCCGTGCAGCGTGCAGGCGTCACGCAGCCCCCACATCCAGGCCCCGTCCTCCTCGGTCCAACGCGCTTCGCCTTCACGGCAGTAGAGCAGCACGGCGGTGCGCACCGGGGTACGGCGGCGCAGGTCGTGCGGGATGATCCGGCGCAGCTGGGCCAGCAGGGCGTTGCGGAACATCCAGCCGTCGGCCGGTGCGGGGCGCCGTATGAACGACGCGCTGGCGCACAGCCGTTCCTCCGGATCCAGGACGGCCACGACCGCCATGGACGGCCGGGGGCGATGGCGGGCGTGGAGCCCGCTGACGATTTCACGCGGGTTGCGCAGCAGGGGGATTCCGGCGGCTGCCCACTCCGCGGGCTCGAGCAGGCGACTGGCGGAAGCGGCGGACGCGGACGTCGACAAGGAGGCCGCCGAGGACGAGGCGAATCCGAAGGTCACGTTCCTCCCTTCGGCTACGCGCCCACACTGCGGGCGAGGTCGGATTCGGGGGAGCGCGCACCGCGGCGAAGCCCACGGATCATGGGCGAGCCGTGCGGGGAGCGGACTTCAATTCTTCCTGTCGAACTTGGATGCGGCAACGAGCAATTGGAGCCGCCGACGGTTATCTGGCGGTGCGTGGCTTATATCCCTACCCACAGGGGACGCTGACGACCCCTTTGGCGCTCGTCCGTGGCACCTCCGTGTCCCCGCGAGCCGCGCCTGCCCGGCTCGCGGGGGTGCGCTGTCACCCCTGGACGGCCAGCACCAGGGGCAGCACCCCTTCGGCGCCGGCCCTTCTGAGCAGGCGTGCCGCGACGGCGAGGGTCCAGCCGGTCTCGGTGAAGTCGTCGACCAGCAGGACCGGACCGGGCGCCTCGGCGAGCGCGGCGGCGAGGGCCGGCGGCAGCGTCAGCGACCCGTCGAGGGCCTTGAGCCGCTGGGCGCTGTTGCTGCGCGGCAGCCGGGGCGTCTCCCCTGCGTACTGCACGGAGCCGAGCAGCGGCAGCCGGCCGACCTCGGCGATGCGGGCGCCCAGGGAGCTGATCAGCGCGGGCCGGGAGCGGGAGGCGACAGTGACCACACCCACCGGCCGGGCCTGGGCACCGGCCGCCCCTGAAGCCCACCCGCCCGGACCCTTCGCCCAGTCGGCCAGTACGTCCACCACGGCTCGCGCCACGTCGTCGGGCACGGGCCCGTCGGGGGCCTGGGGTGCCAGCAGGGGCCGCAGCCGGTTTCCCCAGCCGATGTCCGACAGCCGTCCCAACGCCCGCCCGGACGAGGCCTGTTCGGCGGCCGCGATGCGGCCCTTGAGACTGATGCCGATCGCCGGGAGCCCGGTCGGCCACATGCGGCGGGGCTCCACCTCGACTCCGGCACGGCCGAGGTCGACGCGCGCGGCGTCCAGCGCCGCTGTCGTGGTGTCGGCGGTGAAGCGCGGCCCCGCGCAATTGTCGCAGCGGCCGCAGGGCCTGGCGCCCTCGTCGTCCAGCTGCCGCTGCAGGAACTCCATCCTGCAGGTCGTGGTGGACGCGTACTCGCGCATCGCCTGCTGCTCGGCCCCTCGCTGCCGGGCCACCCAGGCGTACCGCTCGGCGTCGTAGGACCACGGCTGCCCGGTCGCGATCCAGCCGCCCTTGACCCGCCGCACCGCTCCGTCCACGTCGAGGACCTTCAGCATCGTCTCCAGCCGGGAACGGCGCAGCTCCACCAGGGGTTCCAGGGCCGGGAGGGACAGCAGCCCGGCGGACCGGGCGAGTACGTCCAGAGTGCGGCGCACGAGATCCTCGGAGGGGAAGGCGAGCGAGGCGAAGTACTGCCAGATCGCCTCGTCCTCCTTGCCCGGCAGCAGCAGCACCTCGGCGTGCTCGACGCCACGGCCGGCGCGGCCGACCTGCTGGTAGTAGGCGATGGGGGAGGACGGCGAACCGAGGTGCACCACGAACCCGAGGTCCGGCTTGTCGAAGCCCATGCCCAGAGCCGACGTGGCGACCAGCGCCTTGACCCGGTTGGCGAGCAGGTCGTCCTCGGCCTGCTGCCGGTCGGCGTTCTCCGTCCGGCCCGTGTAAGAGGCGACGGTGTGGCCGCGCTGCCGCAGGAACGCGGTGACCTCCTCGGCGGCCGCCACGGTGAGCGTGTAGATGATGCCGGAGCCCGGCAGGTCGTCGAGGTGGTCGGCGAGCCAGGCCATCCGGTGCGCCGCGTCCGAGAGCCGCAGCACGCCGAGGCTCAGGCTCTCCCGGTCCAGCGGGCCCCGCAGCACCAGGGCGTTCGACGTACCGCCGGTGCCGAGCTGCTCGGCCACGTCGGCGGTCACTCGGGCGTTGGCGGTGGCGGTGGTGGCCAGCACGGGGACGCCGGGCGGGAGGTCGCCCAGCATGGTGCGCAGCCGGCGGTAGTCCGGGCGGAAGTCGTGACCCCAGTCGGAGATGCAGTGGGCCTCGTCCACGACCAGCAGTCCCGTCGCCGCGGAGAGCTTGGGCAGGACCTGGTCGCGGAAGTCGGGGTTGTTCAGCCGCTCCGGGCTGACCAGCAGCACGTCGACCTCGCCGCGCTCGATCTCGGCCTGGACGGCCTCCCACTCCTCCGTGTTGGCGGAGTTGATGGTCCGGGCGTGGATGCCGGCACGGGCCGCGGCCTCCACCTGGTTGCGCATGAGCGCGAGCAGTGGGGAGACGATCACCGTGGGCCCGCTGCCTCTGGCCCGCAGCAGCGACGTCGCCACGAAATACACCGCGGACTTCCCCCAGCCCGTGCGCTGCACGACCAGGGCCCGGCGCCGGTCGGCGACCAGCGCCTCGATCGCCCGCCACTGGTCCTCGCGCAGCCTCGCCGTCGCCGTCGTGTCCCCGACGAGCCGGGCTAGGACGGCGTCGGCCCGCGCCCGGAGGTCCGCGTTGCTCGTGTGCTCCATGCGTCCCATACAACAGGACGAGACTGACAAGCGGCTGGGAAGAGCGCCCGCGACAGTGGTCACCTGTCGGGGTCTTGTCGTGTCCCTGATTCGAGTTGTCCACAGGCTCAAGCGGAATCCCGAGATCCGCGAGATCGTCGGCGCATGACGAATCACGGCGAAACGACCGGACCCTTCGAAAACGGCGACCTCACCGGGCACGTGCCACTGAGCGGACCACCGAGCGACCCGTCCGCGCAGGACCCCCAGGTCACGCTGCGCACCCCCGCCGAGCTCGCCGACGCCCTGCCGTACCTGCTCGGCTACCGCCCCGAGGACAGCATGGTGCTGGTCGCTCTGCACGACCGGGAGGGCCGCGGGCGGTTCGGCGGCCGCGCCCGGCTGGGTATCCCGGCGAGTCGGGAGGACTGGCCGGAGGCCGCCCGGCAGCTGGCCCGGGGCCTGGTGGCCGGCAGCGAGCGACGTGGCACACGGCCCGAGCAGATGGTCGCCTACGTCTGCCAGGAACCGGACCCCGGCGGGACGGGCCGGGACGTGATGAAGCGGCTCGAGCCGCTCGCCCAGCTCCTGCGCACCGAATGCGGCAGCCTCGACGTGCCGGTGATCGAGGCACTGTGCGTCTCGGACGGCCGGTTCTGGTCGTACTGCTGCCCGGTCAAGGGATGCTGCCCCGACGACGGAACGCCGATGGGCCTGCCCGGCACCTCGGTGCTGGCCGCCGCGGCCACCTACGCGGGGATCCAGGTACGCGGCACGCTCCGCGAGCTGCGGGCCAGGCTGCTGCCCTGGGAGGCGGGTGCCTCCCTGGAACAGGAGGTCGCCCTGGACGCGGCAGGCATGTCCCTGGTGCCCCGCATTCTGGACGACGCCGAGCGTGTGCGCGTGGCCGAGGAGACCCTCGGGCTGGCCGACCGGGTCATCCGCCGGCTCGCCGGGGCGACGCCGGTGTCCGGTGCCCGCCAGGCGGACCTCAGGGACGACGGTCTGCTCGCGCACGATGAGGCGGCGACGCTGATTCTCGGGCTCCAGGACCGCACGACCCGCGATCGTGCGGCCGCGTGGATGGAGGGCGAGGAAGCCGGTCCGGCTCTGAGGCTCTGGCGTGCGCTGGCCCGCCGCTGTGTGGGTCCGTACGGCGAGCACGCCGCCGCCCCACTGACCCTGGCGGGCTGGGTGGCCTGGTCGTCCGGAGACGAACTGGAGGCCCGGGAGGCCCTCGCGATGGCCCTCGGCGCCGACCCCGACTACCTGTTCGCCCGGCTGCTGCATCAGGCCTGCAACGAAGGGCTCGACCCCGAGTCGATCCGTCGCTGTCTGCGCGCGGAACGTGAGCGGCCTGTCGGGCCGGAGGCCGCGGGCCAGGCTCCTCCGGCGACCGGGGCGGCGTCCGATGAGCCTTCGCCCGCCTCCGTCGAAGGCCCCGTGGTCACCACTCGGCCCGGCGGCCCCGGTGCCGAGCGTGCCCGGACGGCAGGTGGCCCACGGCGCCGACGCCGAACCCGAGCAGCGGAGTCCGTCGACGGCACTGCTCCCCCGGCGCGCGGGGACGAAGGGCGCCGACGCCCGGCCGGCTCCCGCCCCCAGCAGTCGGGCACCGGACCTTCCCGTCCGGGCAGCGCCAAGCCGGGTGCCCCCCGTGTGCGGGCGGGTGACGGCATGCCCCGTGGCACCGCGGCGGCGAGTGGACACCGGGAGAGCGAGGGCGAGGGGTGAGAGCCGAATGAGGCCGTCGGCTCCTGGAGGGAAGGGGGGAACGGCCGTCCTCGACGCGTGGCAGCTTGCCTCGGAAGAGCCGGGGCGGGAGAGGACGTGGGCTTCGGGCGGGGTGGAAGACACTCCACGTTCCAGGGCCCGCAGCAGGAGTCTGGCCTGTGCGGCACCGGCGGCTCGAAGATCTGTAGCCCGGCCCGCGCGCCATACCGGATCGAAGCGGATCCCGTGTCGGGGCGGTCGGCGAAGGGGGTGTTTATCGTCAGGCAGACGACTATGATCGCCGCATGCCCTACGACCCGTCAGCCTTTCCGCCCTTCGCCGTCACCGTGGACCTGGTCGTGCTGACCGTGCGCCGCCATTCGCTGTGTGCGCTGGCGGTGCGCAGGGGTGAGTCGCCGTTCCAGGGGCGGTGGGCGCTGCCCGGCGGTTTCGTACGGGCCGACGAGGACCTGTCCCAGGCGGCGGCCCGGGAGCTGGCCGAGGAGACCGGGCTGCGCGCCCACGACCCCGCGGCTCCGGCCCAGCACAACGGCGCCCATCTCGAACAGCTCGCCACCTACGGTGACCCGAAGCGGGACCCCCGGATGCGGGTGGTCAGCGTCGCCCACCTCGCGCTCGCTCCGGATCTGCCCGCGCCCCGTGCCGGCGGCGACGCGAGCAACGCGCGCTGGGCTCCGGTCGAGGAACTGCTCCAGCAGGGCGGATACGGCCGCGACGGCGAACCCGTGGCGCCGCTCGCCTTCGACCACGCCCAGATCCTCGCCGACGGGGTCGAGCGGGCCCGTTCCAAGATCGAGTACTCCTCGCTGGCCACCGCGTTCTGCACACCCCAGTTCACCGTGGGAGAGCTGCGACGGGTCTACGAGGCCGTGTGGGGGGTCGCCCTCGATCCGCGCAACTTCCATCGCAAGGTCACCGGAACGCCGGGATTCCTGGTCCCCACCGGCGGTACCACGACCCGCCAGGGTGGCCGGCCGGCCCAGCTCTTCCGGGCCGGGGGCGCCACCCTGCTCAACCCGCCGATGCTCCGTCCCGAGGTCTGACGCGCACGGCAGCCGGGACCCGTATCGGCCGATGCCGGCAGGGGCGTGCCGGTGTCCCTTCCGCCTATTGGCGGACGCGTAGCCCGCTCGACTTGCGCACCACCGAAGAACAGATAGGGGGATACCAGGAAAACCGGACACCGCGCGCTATCTTGCTGCAGGTGATCCAGGCCTTCGGATTGACCAGCAACCCCCGTAAGGCGCACCCGCCCGCCGTCGACGACGTCTCCTTCGAGGCGCGCGCCGGTCATGTCACCGTGCTCCACGGAGCCGGGGGAGCGGGTAAGACGACAACGCTCAGGCTGATGCTCGAACTGCAGCAGGGCCGCGGTATCACCCACTTCCGGGGGCGGCCCCTGCACCGGATCGCTCATCCGTCACGGGAAGTCGGCGTCCTCCTCGGGGACGTGCCCGGTCATCCGGCCCGCTCGGTCCGCGGCCACCTGCGCATGCTGTGCGCGGCGGCCGGTGTCCCCGTCCGCCGCGCGGACGAGGTGCTCGAGGTCGTCGGTCTCGTCAGCCTTCGCGAGGAGCGCCTCGGGACCCTGTCGCGCGGCATGGACCGCAGGCTCGGACTGGCCTGCGCCCTGCTGGCGGACCCGCACACACTCGTGCTGGACGCGCCCACCGCATGCCTGTCCGCCCGCGAGGCGCGCTGGCTGCACGGCATGCTACGCGCCCACGCGGACCAGGGCGGCACAGTGCTGTTCACGACGGCCGACCCCAAGGAGGCGGCTCGCACGGCCGACCGGGTCGTCACCCTGGACGGCGGCAGGCTCTCCGCCGACCAGGAGGGCAGGGAGTTCGCCCGCACCCGGCTGCGTCCGCGCGTGGCCGTCCGAAGCCCCCACGCCGCCCGCCTCGCGGCCCTGCTCACCAAGGAGGCGCGTACCGCGCAGCGCTCCGTCGAGGTCGTGCGAGAGGCCGGCAATCACCTCTCGGTGTACGGCAGTACGACCGCCGATGTCGGCGAGATCGCCTTCCGGCACGGCATCCTCGTCCATCAACTCGCCGACGAGATCGGTGACATGGGGTCCAGTGCCGGACCAGAGGGCGCCGAGAGCGCGGACGGAGAGCCGCTGTCCGCCGGGCGGGACGGGGCCGTCCCGGAGCACTCCTCGCAGGGGCGGACGCAGGGCGAGTGCGACTCGTCGTCGCAGGGGAGGAGTGCCGCACCCGCGTCGGCGGTGCCCGCTCTTCCATCCGAGGAGCGCAAGCGGCCGGCGTCCCGTGTCTCCCTGCCTGACGACGCTCTGGAGCGGAACGCCGACGGCCCCCGCCCGGTACCCACGGGGAAGCGCGACGCCCTCTCCGGGAGCGCGGACACCGCCAGGGGGCCGCAGACGGAGGGTCTGCCGAAGTCCGACGCCGCATCCGCTGCCGGCCGCGCACCCGCCGGTGCCGCTTCCACAGTCGAGGCGCCCGCTGGCGGCGCCGATGCGGCGGCCTCCGGCACCTCCATGATCGCCACCGGTTCCCGTTCGGACGTGCCTGCCCCGGAGGCCGACTCCTCGGAGGCCGCCGCCGGCGCACGAACCAGAGCCGATGTCACGACCATGGTCGCCGACGACACGCCCGCGGCCGGCACCACAGTGCCCGGCGCACGGAACCCGGGCACCAGGCACCCCGGCAGCGGGCAGCCACGGACCGAACCGCCGGCGCGCTCGCTCGCCGACGCGGCCCGTACCCTCGACGTCCCGTCCCCCCTTCCGCCCCCCATCTCCGTCCGCACCGCTCGCGCCCCCCTCCGCCCGCTGCGCTACGAACTGCGGCGCGCCGCGGGAATCGGCACCGGTTTCCTCACCTGCGGGGCCGCACTGCTGGTGTCCGCGCTCACCGCCGTACTCCTCGCCCGGATCGGTCACACCCCGCAGGCGCGGCTGTTCGCCGCGTGGCCGAGGGAGCTGCCGCTGCCACCCGCGGCGCTCGCCGCGGGGCTGCTCGGCGCCCTGTCCTTCGGGGACGAGTTCCGTCACCCCGCGCTGGCGGCGGACCGCGGCACCGTGCCACGTCGGCTGGGCCTGCTCACCGCCAAACTCCTCGTCTCCGGAGCCACCGCCGTGATGCTGGCCTTTCTCACGGTGGGCTGCGACGCCGAATTGCTCTACCTCGTCCACGGCCGGGAGCTGACCCAAGTTCCCTCGGACTGGCTTTCCCTGAGCGTGAGTTGGTTCGGGCTTGTGGTCGGCTGCGCCTGGGCCGGGGTACTGGCGGCCGGGATCTTCCGGTCCACCACGGCCGGTCTCGCCGCCGTCCTCGCCGTGCCCGTCGCCCTCGTTCCCGTCCTGCGGTGGGTGCTGGGCGGGCCGACCGTGCGGACGGCGGCCGGCTTCCCCGTGCGGATGCGGGAGGTGTTGCTGCCGCAGTGGCCTTTCGGAGGTGAGCGCTATCTGCTGGCCACGGCCCGGGTCGTCGCCCAACCGGTCGGCGGCGCGCTGACGTTGTCGCTGGCCGCGCTGTTGTGCGCGTACCTGGTCACGACCGTGCGAACCAGGGTCCGATGACCACCGCTGCGAACGCATCCGGTCCCGGCATGCCAACAACTCCCCGAATACGGCTCGTTTCCTTCCGATAAGGCGTCAATTGCGACGGGGTGAGCGATCACCCTTTCGTGTGCTTTTCACCAAAGACCTCAAGGGAGTTGAAGACGACGCCGACAAAGGATGCGTGAGTACCCTTGCGCACACCATGATGACCGCCGCCCGCTCCTCAGACTCCGGTCTGGTCGGCCCGGGCGAACTCGACCGCTACCCCTACACCGACGCCTCGGTGAACGACCGGGTCGGAGCGCCTGCCTGGGAGGGAGCGGAGCCCGAGCTGGGCCGCGTGGGCCGGCGGGCCACGGGCAGCCGCGGGCGCGGACTGCACGGCCAACTCGTTCAACAGCTCGGTCAGATGATCGTATCGGGAGACCTGGGGGCCGACCGCCCGCTCGTGCCCGAGGAGATCGGCCAGCGCTTCGAGGTCTCCCGCACCGTCGTCCGGGAGTCCCTCCGCGTCCTGGAGGCCAAGGGCCTCGTCAGTGCCCGCCCGAACGTCGGTACGCGCGTGCGCCCCGTCAGCGACTGGAACCTCCTGGACCCGGACATCATCGAGTGGCGGGCCTTCGGGCCGCAGCGCGACGATCAGCGCCGCGAGCTGAGCGAGCTGCGCTGGACGATCGAGCCGCTGGCCGCCCGCCTCGCCGCCGGGCACGGACGTGAGGAGGTGCAGCAGCGCCTGTCCGACGTGGTCGAGATCATGAGTCACGCCATGGCCCAGGGTGACGCGCTGACGTTCTCGCGGGGCGACACCGAGTTCCACGCGCTGCTCATCCAGATCGCCGGCAATCGCATGCTGGAGCACCTCTCCGGGATCGTCTCGGCCGCTCTCCAGGTCTCCGGGGGACCGGTCACGGGCTGCGACCGGCCGAACGAGGCCTCTCTCGCGCTGCACGCGCGGATCGTCGACGCGCTGGGCACCGGTGACGGCACGGCGGCGGAGACGGCGATGCGCCAGCTGCTCACCGTCCACCCCGAGGTGGAGCGCGTGGTTCCCGCCCCGCGCGAGCACTGACCCGTTTCCCAGCGGTGCGGTCGTCGGTCTGCCGCGGTGCCGGGGCCGGCGCGACGGCCGGGCTCGGGGACCGGCCGTCGCCGGCCCCCGCCGGAATCCTCGGAGTCCGGCGGGGCCCGGCGTCGCCGTGGCCGGGCTGCGCTCGACCCCGGCGACGGAGCGGCTAAACAGGTAATCCTGTATGTCGGGCTTCGGTAGCTTTTGATCGCTTATGGGGTGTGACTCGGGCCACGCAGATTGGGCGTAACGCTCGTGGGAGCAGCGCGATGACCTAAGAGGTGACAGCCGCGGAGGGAATACGGACGCCTGGCAAGGCGCTGTGCATCTTCCCGGCCCCCGCCCGCTCCGTCGGCCCATCCCCGGCCGGTGGTCGGCTCCTGTCCGTCGTGGACGGGGCCGGAAGCCGTTTTCCAACGTTCCGAGAGGTTGTTCGTGTCGGCCAGCACATCCCGTACGCTCCCGCCGGAGATCGCCGAGTCCGTCTCTGTCATGGCGCTCATTGAGCGGGGAAAGGCTGAGGGGCAGATCGCCGGCGACGATGTGCGTCGGGCCTTCGAAGCCGACCAGATTCCGGCCACTCAGTGGAAAAACGTACTGCGCAGCCTCAACCAGATCCTTGAGGAAGAGGGTGTGACGCTGATGGTCAGTGCAGCAGAGCCCAAGCGCACCCGAAAGAGCGTCGCAGCGAAGAGCCCGGCCAAGCGCACCGCCACCAAGACGGTCGCGGCCAAGACGGTGACCACCAGGAAGGCCACCGCCACCACGGCCGCCCCGGTCGCGCCCGCCGCCCCGGCCGCCGACGAGCCCGTCGAGGAAGCCGCACCCGCCAAGAAAACCGCTGCAAAGAAGACGACCGCCAAGAAGGCGGCCGCCAAGAAGACGGTCGCCAAGAAGACCGCGGCCAAGAAGACGACCGCCAAGAAGGACGACGGCGAACTGGTCGAGGAAGAGGTCCTCGAGGAGACCAAGGCCGCCGACGAGCCCGAGGGCACCGAGAGCGCGGGCTTCGTGCTGTCCGACGAGGACGAGGACGACGCTCCCGCCCAGCAGGTCGCCGCCGCCGGTGCCACCGCCGACCCGGTCAAGGACTACCTCAAGCAGATCGGCAAGGTCCCGCTGCTCAACGCCGAGCAGGAGGTCGAGCTCGCCAAGCGCATCGAGGCCGGTCTGTTCGCCGAGGACAAGCTGGCCAACGCCGACAAGCTCGCACCCAAGCTCAAGCGCGAGCTGGAGATCATCGCCGAGGACGGCCGCCGCGCCAAGAACCACCTGCTGGAGGCCAACCTCCGACTGGTGGTCTCCCTGGCCAAGCGCTACACCGGCCGCGGCATGCTCTTCCTGGACCTCATCCAGGAGGGCAACCTCGGTCTGATCCGCGCGGTCGAGAAGTTCGACTACACCAAGGGCTACAAGTTCTCCACGTACGCCACCTGGTGGATCCGTCAGGCGATCACCCGCGCCATGGCCGACCAGGCCCGCACCATCCGTATTCCGGTGCACATGGTCGAGGTCATCAACAAGCTCGCGCGCGTGCAGCGCCAGATGCTCCAGGACCTGGGCCGCGAGCCCACCCCGGAGGAGCTGGCCAAGGAACTCGACATGACCCCGGAGAAGGTCATCGAGGTCCAGAAGTACGGCCGTGAGCCCATCTCGCTGCACACCCCGCTGGGCGAGGACGGCGACAGCGAGTTCGGTGACCTCATCGAGGACTCCGAGGCCGTGGTCCCCGCCGACGCTGTCAGCTTCACGCTGCTGCAGGAGCAGCTGCACTCCGTTCTGGACACCCTGTCCGAGCGTGAGGCAGGCGTCGTCTCCATGCGCTTCGGTCTCACCGACGGTCAGCCGAAGACCCTCGACGAGATCGGCAAGGTCTACGGCGTGACGCGTGAGCGCATCCGCCAGATCGAGTCCAAGACCATGTCGAAGCTGCGCCACCCGTCGCGTTCGCAGGTGCTGCGCGACTACCTCGACTAGGTCCCGGTCGTTCGATGCCGAAGGGCCGGCCCCCGAGGGGGCCGGCCCTTCGTGCTGCGCGCGACGGCAGCCTGAATGACTCTGGGTGTTCAAGTACCACCCCAGAGTGAGGAGGCCGTATGTGCCGTTCGATTGCCCGGGCACTGATCGGGCCCGTGGCCCTCGTGGCCGTGATGACCGCCATACCCCTGACCACACCGGCCGTCGCAGCCCCCGGCAGCGTGGTCGTCGGGGGGTTCCCGATAGACGTCTCACAGGCTCCCTGGACCGTGGCGCTGTCGAGCCGTGACCGGTTCGGGGGTACGCGGGCGGGGCAGTTCTGCGGCGGCGTGGCGGTCTCACGGACCACCGTGCTCACCGCGGCCCACTGCATGGCCGATGAGGTCCTCGGGGCGCCGCCGAACCAGGTGCGAGACCTGCGAGTCATAGCGAGCCGTACGGACCTGCTGTCGACCGAGGGCAAGGAGATCGCCGTACGGGATGCCCGGGTGAATCCGCGCTACGACGTCGCCGGCAACTCCGGCGACTTCGCGATGCTCACTCTCGCCGAGCCGCTGCCGCGCGGCGCCGTGGTGGCGATGGCGCCCGAAGGCGATACCGCGTACAAGCCTGGGACGAAGGCACTGGTCTCCGGCTGGGGCGACACCACGGGCGGCGGGGCGTACCCGCGCCACCTCCGCGCCGCGCACGTACGGGTGCTGGCGGACGACGTCTGCGCCCGCGCCTATCCCGGTGGTCCGGACGGGACCTACCGGGCCGACACCATGCTCTGCGCGGGAGAGCCCGCGGGCGGCCCTGACGCCTGCCAGGGCGACAGCGGGGGCCCGCTCGTGGCATCGGGCCGGCTGATCGGCCTGGTGTCCTGGGGGAGCGGATGCGGCCAGCCCGGAGACCCCGGTGTCTACACACGGGTGTCCGACGTCCTCCGGGGCCTGGGAGGGCCGGCTGCGGGTCCGCAGCGGCCCCGGAAGGGCTCCTGAGGGCTTCATGGAGGCATGAACACGGGCGGCCGCTCCTGCAAGACAGGAGCGGCCGCCCGTTCACCGGCCTGTGCCGGCGCTGGCTCGTCGTGGGTGCGAGATTCAGCGCTCTTCGTCGGAAGCGTTGCCCGGAGCGGACGTCAGCCGCTCCGTCTCGTCCTGTATCTCAGCGGCGATCTTCTTGAGTTCCGGCTCGAACTTGCGACCGTGGTGGGCGCAAAAGAGCAGTTCTCCGCCGCTGAGCAGGACGACGCGCAGGTATGCCTGGGCGCCGCAGCGGTCGCAGCGATCGGCGGCCGTCAGCGGGCTCGCGGGGGTCAGAACAGTAGTCACGTCGCCTCTTCTCTAGCTCGACGAGCTGTCGTACCAGGGTCAACATCCAACCAGCCCGAAAACGTTCCCGCTCGTGGCTTTTTCTGGAAAAAATCTTCCGGGGCGGCTGTCTGCTGCCGGGTGGCGGCGAATGTGCCGTAGTGCGTCTCTTGGGTGCTTACGGTTTCGCGCGGTATCCGGTCTCTGTCCTCCCGGCTGGCTTGCCGGTTGTTCATGAGGACGTGCCCGGAGCCTAAATGGTTCATGCCTCCAAGGGAACGTGATGTGGACTTCACCCCATCGAGGGATCGAACATCCATGCGATTGTGGACTAGGCTGAGATTTCGACGAGGGTTGCGTTACAACGGCTCTACCAGGCCTCGGTACCCTCTGAGCGGCAACCGAAGCCAACCCCTTACCCACGAGGGGGTCATCTGAAATTCAGCGAGGAGCGAACCGCGTGACCGCCGATACGTCCGTGCCGTCCACAGCGCTGCTGGCAGGAGCAGACCGGGACGGTTCCAACTACACCGCGCGGCACCTGCTCGTCCTCGAGGGCCTCGAGGCCGTGCGGAAGCGCCCGGGTATGTACATCGGCTCGACAGACAGTCGCGGTCTGATGCACTGTCTGTGGGAGATCATCGACAACTCCGTGGACGAGGCCCTGGGCGGCTACTGCGACCGCATCGATGTGATCCTCCACGACGACGCCTCCGTCGAGGTGCGGGACAACGGCCGCGGCATCCCCGTGGACGTGGAGCCCAAGACCGGCCTGTCCGGCGTCGAGGTCGTGATGACCAAGCTCCACGCCGGCGGCAAGTTCGGCGGTGGCTCCTACGCCGCCTCCGGCGGTCTGCACGGCGTCGGCGCCTCCGTGGTCAACGCCCTCTCGGCCCGCCTCGACGTCGAGGTGGACCGCGGTGGCCACACCCACGCCATCAGCTTCCGGCGCGGCGTTCCGGGGACCTTCCGCGGTAACGGCGCCGAGGCCAAGTTCGAGGCCGGGAGCGGCCTGGCCAAGAGCAAGAAGATCCCCAAGGCGCGCACCGGCACGCGCGTGCGGTACTGGGCCGACCGGCAGATCTTCCTGAAGGACGCCAAGCTCTCCCTGGAAACGCTGCACCAGCGTGCCCGGCAGACCGCCTTCCTGGTGCCGGGCCTGACCATCGTCGTGCGGGACGAGTTCGGACTCGGCGAGGGCGGCAGCAAGGGTGAGGAGTCCTTCCGCTTCGACGGCGGCATCAGTGAGTTCTGTGAGTACCTGGCGAGCGACAAGGCGGTCTGCGACGTCCTCCGCTTCTCGGGGCAGGGCACCTTCAAGGAGACCGTCCCGGTCCTGGACGAGCACGGCCAGATGACCCCGACCGAGGTCGCGCGTGAGCTCGGCGTCGACGTCGCGCTGCGCTGGGGGACCGGCTACGACGCGAAGCTGCGGTCGTTCGTGAACATCATCGCCACCCCCAAGGGCGGCACCCACGTCGCCGGCTTCGAGCAGGCCATCACGCAGACGATGAACGAGGTGCTGCGGGCCAAGAAGATGCTCCGCGTCGCCGAGGACAACATCGTCAAGGACGACGCCCTGGAGGGTCTCACCGCCGTCGTCACGGTCCGCCTCGCCGAGCCGCAGTTCGAGGGCCAGACCAAGGAGGTCCTCGGCACCTCGGCGGCCCGCCGCATCGTGAACAACGTGGTCACCAAGGAACTGAAGGCGTTCCTGACCTCCACCAAGCGGGACGCGGCCGCCCAGGCCCGGGTCGTGATGGAGAAGGTGGTCGCCGCCGCCCGCACCCGGGTCGCGGCCCGCCAGCACAAGGACGCGCAGCGGCGCAAGACCGCCCTGGAGTCCTCTTCCCTTCCGGCGAAGCTCGCCGACTGCCGCAGCGACGACGTCGACCGCAGCGAGCTGTTCATCGTCGAGGGCGACTCGGCGCTCGGTACGGCGAAGCTGGCCCGGAACTCCGAGTTCCAGGCGCTGCTGCCCATTCGCGGCAAGATCCTCAACGTGCAGCGGTCGTCGGTGACCGACATGCTCAAGAACGCCGAGTGCGGCGCGATCATCCAGGTCATAGGGGCGGGCTCGGGCCGCACCTTCGACATCGACGCGGCCCGCTACGGCAAGATCATCATGATGACCGACGCCGACGTGGACGGTTCCCACATCCGCTGTCTGCTGCTGACGCTGTTCCAGCGCTATATGCGGCCCATGGTCGAGTCCGGGCGGGTCTTCGCCGCGGTGCCGCCGCTGCACCGCATCGAGCTGATCCAGCCGAAGAAGGGCCAGGACAAGTACGTCTACACGTACTCGGACCGCGAGCTGCGCGACAAGCTCATGGAGTTCCAGAGCAAGGGAGTCCGGTACAAGGACTCGATCCAGCGCTACAAGGGTCTGGGCGAGATGGACGCCGACCAGCTGGCCGAGACCACGATGGACCCGCGTCACCGCACCCTGCGCCGGATCAACCTGTCCGACCTGGAGGCCGCTGAGCAGGTCTTCGACCTGCTCATGGGCAACGACGTGGCACCGCGCAAGGAGTTCATCTCCGGCTCGGCGGCCACCCTGGACAGGTCACGGATCGACGCGTAGCCGCACCACCCCGGCGCCGGTCGGCCGGTCCGCTCCGGGCGAGCGGCCGGCCGATCGCCATGTGGTCACTGATACGTGGAGACCGGTGAGAGCCGGGCTCTCTCCACCCGGCGGTGGGCCTTGCCCGTCTCTCCACCCGGGCGTCTCTCCACCCGTGGGTGGAGAGACGCCGGCCCGTTGATTCCACCCGTGATCCACCCCCGCTCCGATCTCCCGACCGGCGGGTTTCCGTAGCTTCGATGGTGTCGGCAGCACCCGCTCCCGACCGCACCTTCTCGCTCACGGAGGCAGTGATGTCCGGGTTCGTCAACGCGCTGGTGATCGTGGCCGTCGCCGCCGTGGTGATCGTGCGGCAGTTCCGTGCCCGTGCGATCGACACGGACCGGCGCTGGTGGCTGCTGCCCGTGATCCTCGCCGTGGTGGCACTGCGTGAACCCGGCATAGTCGACGACCACCACCCCACGGCCTCGGCCACCCTGCTCGCCGTCGAACTGCTCATCGGCGTGGTCACGGGCGCCGGCTGGGCCTGGACCACGCGGATCTGGACGGCGTCGGACGGTGTCGTGTGGACCAGGAGCACCAAGGCCAGTGCCGTCGTCTGGCTCGTCGGCATAGCCCTGCGAGCCGGCCTCTTCGCCCTCGGCGCCGCGTCAGGCGTGCACCAGGACAGTTCCGCGCTGATGCTGGGCCTCGCCGGCACCCTGCTGGTACGCGCCGGGGTCCTGGCCTGGCGGGCACAGTCCCTCGGCCCCTTGTGCCGCCCGGCCCCCGCGTACGGTGACGACGTGCGGCTCGCGTGGAAGGAGCGCGTGTGACGGAGAACGCTCTGACCCGCTGGCCGACCCGGGAGGCGCTCGGCCGGGCCGGCACCAGCCGGCCCCGGCGGATGCTCGCCTGGGCGGTCCGGTTCCTGGTACTCGCCCTGCTGCTGTGGGGCGCTTTCAGTCAGAGACACGTCGGCATCTGGGGTGCGCTCGCGGCCGCGGCGGGAGTCCTGCTGGCCGGCCTCGTCTCGTGGGCGTTCTTCCACACCACCTATGAGCACCGGCTGGTGTCCTCGCTCGCCCTCATGGCGGTGCTCCTGGGTATCGCGGTGACGGCCGAGGCCACCGGGTTCAGGGGACCGGCCCTGGTGATCTGGTGCGGTTGCGGAGTCTCGGCCCTGGAGCGGCTGCCCCTGGGGGCCGCGCTGCCTGTGACGTCCGTGGCACTGGCCTCGTTCTCCGCCTTCAACAACGACGTGTGGCTCACCACCGCCGCCACGGTGGCGGGCATGGCCCTCGCCGGATACGTACTGCGGCTCGACGCGGAGGCCCGGGGCGGCGCACAGCGGCTGCTGGCACAGGAACGCGCCGCCCGGGCCGCCGAGGCGGAGTCGGCCGCGCTGGCCGAACGGGCGAGGATCGCCCGGGAGATCCACGATGTGCTCGCGCACAGCCTCTCGGCGCAGTTGGTGCACCTGGAGGCCGCCCGCCTGCTCATCGAGCGCGGTGCGGACCGGGACCAGATCCTTGAGCGGGTGGTGGCCGCCCGGGGCATGGCCCGTGACGGCCTCGCCGAGACCAGGCAGGCGCTGAGCGCGCTGCGTGGCGAGCTGACCCCGCTGGAGGAGTTCCTGACCGGACTCGTCAGTGCGGCCGACGGTGCCGATGTCACCGTCACGGGTGAGCGCAGACCGCTGCCGGCCGAGGCGTCGCAGGCCGTGCGACGCGTCGCGCAGGAGGCGCTGACCAACGTCCGCAAGCATGCCCAGGGTGCCAAAGTGCAGCTGTGGCTCGACTACGGCGAGCACGAAGTGACACTGGGCGTACGGGACTCGGGTGGGCGTCCGGGCGAACTCACGGGTTCCGGCGGCGGGTACGGTCTGCGGGGGATGCGGGAGCGCGCCGAACTGCTGGGCGGTTCGCTCGACGCGGGACCGGACGAGGAAGGGTTCGTTGTGACGCTGCAGGTGCCCGTATGACGGAGCCGGGGGAGAGGAAGCCCGCGCGGGTCGTGGTCGCCGACGACCAGACCGTGGTCCGCGAAGGCATCGTGATGCTGCTGGGCCTGCTGCCCGGTCTGGAAGTAGTGGGGTCTGCCGGAGACGGCGAGGAGGCGGTGCGGCTGGTCGCCGAACTCGCCCCGGACGTGGTGCTGATGGACCTGCGGATGCCGCGCTGCGACGGGGTGGAGGCCACGCGCCGGATCCGGTCGCAGTACCCGGGCACCCAGGTGGTGGTGCTCACCACCTTCGGGGACGACGAGTCGCTGTTTCCCGCGCTGCACGCCGGAGCCCGCGGCTATCTGACCAAGGACGCGGGCGGCGACGAGATCGTGCGGGCCGTGGAGAGCGTTCTGTCGGGAGAGGCGGGACTGGCGCCGAGCGTCCAGCGGCGCCTGCTGGAGAGACTGTCGGAGCCCGCGCCCGTGCCCGCCGTGACCGAGGCGCCCGACGGGCTGACCGCGCGGGAGGCCGAGGTCCTGGTGCTGATCGCCGAGGGGCTCACCAACCAGGAGATCGCGCGCCGGCTGCACGTCTCCACGGCCACCGTGAAGACCCACATCAACAATCTCTTCGCCAAGACGGGCCTCAAGGACCGCGCGCAGGCGGTGCGTTACGCCTACGCGAAGGGACTGGTGCGGCCTCCCGTGAAATGAGTCACCTGATGGGGTGAAGCGTTCCGGGAAGAGAAGTCACGGAACTTCCCGGTCTGTCCATCCTTGGGTATGCAGTCAAGCGACGGTCGTGCCCGGGGAGCCGGGGACGGTGCCGGGAGTGCGGCCGGCAATCACGAAGACCATGGCACGGCCTCCCGCGAGGTGAGGTACGAGGACCCCTGGTACGACGCCCTGGCCTCCGGCTGGGGTGAACCGGACGGCACCGGCGCGTCGGCCCGGGCCGTACCGGCCGCACGCGGTGAGCGGGACGCGGCGGCGGTCCGCGCCCGCGACGTGTACCTCGAGGTGCAGCGCAGCGAGGCCTTCCAGGAGGTGCGCGGCCGGTACCGGAGGTTCGTGGTGCCGGGAGGCGCCGCCTTCCTCGTCTGGTACGTGGGTTACGTGGTCACCGCGACGACCGCTCCGGGGCTCATGGCAAGGCCGGTGGTGGGGGCGGTGAACGTGGGGATGCTGGCCGGGCTCGGGCAGTTCCTCAGCACCTTCCTGCTCACCTGGGGCTACGCCCGGCATGCTCGGCTGCGCCGGGACCGGCTCGCGCTGGAACTGCGCTGGGACACACAAGAACTGACCCGTGGAGCCCGGGGAGGCGCCTCGTGACCGGTGAACACCAGACACTGGCACTGCTGCTGTTCAGCGGGTTCGTGGCCGTCACCCTGGCCATCACGACATGGGTGAGCCGCAGACGGCACGGCTCCGCGGAGGAGTTCTACGCCGGCGGGCGGTTGTTCTCCCCGATGGAGAACGGTTTCGCGGTCTCGGGCGACTACGTGTCGGCCGCCTCCTTCCTCGGGGTCACCGGGCTCATCGCGCTCTACGGGTACGACGGGCTGCTGTACGTGGTGGGCTTCCTCGTGGCCTGGCTGGTCGTGCTGTTCCTGGTGGCGGAACTGGTGCGCAACTGCGGGCGGTTCACGCTCGCCGACGTGGTGGCCGCGCGGATGAGCGAGCGGCCGGTGCGGATCGCGGCGGGAACCGCCTCGGTCACGGTGTCCGTTCTGTACCTGGTGGCCCAGATGGTGGGCGCCGGCAGCCTGGTGGCACTGCTGCTGGGGCGCGCGAGCGGGACGGCCCAGGCGTGGGCGGTCATCGCGGTCGGCGCCCTGATGGTGACCTATGTGTCCCTGGGCGGGATGCGGGCCACCACCTGGATCCAGATCGTGAAGGCGGTTCTGCTGCTCGGCGGGACGGTCGCGCTGACCGTGCTGGTGCTGGTGCGCTTCCACGGCGACGTGAACCGGCTGCTGGTCACGGCGGCGGAACGAAGCGGCCACGGGGACGCGTTCCTGGCGCCGGGGCTGAAGTACGGCGGGAGTTGGACCGCCCGCCTCGACTTCATCAGCCTCGGGCTCGCCCTGGTGCTGGGCACGGCGGGGCTGCCGCACATCCTCTCCCGCTTCTACACCGTGCCCACCGCGCGGGCCGCCCGCCGCTCCGCGGTGTGGTCCATCGGACTGATCGGCGGCTTCTACCTGATGGCGATCGTGCTCGGATTCGGGGCCGCGGCCGTGGTGGGCCCCGAGGCCCTGCGTCGCTCCAACGCGGCCGGGAACACGGCGATGCCCCTGCTCGCCCTGGATCTCGGCGGGGGCGTCGGCTCCACGGGCGGGACGGTGCTGTTCGCGGTGGTCGCCGCCGTCGCCTTCGCGACGATCCTCGCGGTGGTCGCCGGGATCACCCTCGCCTCCTCGGTGTCCGTGGCCCATGATCTGTACGCGTCGTTGCGGCGGCCGCGCACCAAGGCGCGCGGCGAGGTCGCGGTGGCCCGCGTCGCGGCCGTGGGCATCGGCGTCGTCGCGATCGCTCTCGGTCTGCTGGCCCGCGACCTGAACGTCGCCTTCCTCGTCGGTCTCGCCTTCGCCGTGGCCGCGTCGGCGAACCTGCCCGTGCTGGTGTACTCGCTGTTCTGGCGTGCCTTCACCACCCGCGGTGCGGTGTGGGCCGTATACGGCGGACTGATCCCGGCTCTCGTGCTGGTGCTGCTGTCCCCGGTGGTGTCTGGCAGTCCGGGGTCGCTGTTCCCGGACATCGATCTGCAGTACTTCCCGCTGCAGAACCCGGGCATCGTCTCCATCCCGCTGGGCTTCCTGGCCGGCTGGCTGGGCACGGTCACCTCGGACGAGGTCGCCGACGAGGCCAAGTACGCGGAGACCGAGGTTCGGTCGCTGACCGGCGCGGGCGCTGTGTAGCGGGACCGAAAAAGGGGCGTGGACAGGCGCACCGCGCGCGGGCGCGGTGCGGTGCGGCGCGGTGGCCGATGGACACCGGCGCTTACGGCGCCACCCAGGCGTAACGGTGTTCCGGGCGGCCGGTGTCGCCGTACTTCAGGGAGAGGCTGAGCCGGCCCGCCTGTTCCAGGTGGCGGAGGTAGCGCTGGGCCGTGGAGCGGCTCAGGCCGGTGCGCGCCGCGACCTCGTGGGCGGACAGCGGCTGGTCCGAGCCGTGCAGCACATCGCAGATGAGGTCCGTGGTGGGTTCCGAGTGGCCGGTGGGCAAACCCGGCGCCGAGGGCGCGGGGGAGGTGCGCAGCGCGCCGAAGATCCGGTCGACCTGCTCCTGACCCGTCAGGCCCCGGCCGCCGACCCGGTCGACGGTGCGGCGCAGGGCCGCGTAGGAGTCCAGGCGGGTGCGCAGGGAGGCGAAGGTGAAGGGTTTGACCAGATAGTGCAGGGCGCCCAGGCGCATGGCCTGCTGGACGGTCGTGACATCGCCGGCTGCCGTGATCATGATGACGTCGGTGCCGTGTCCCTGCTCCCGCATGCGGTGTACGAGTTCGAGACCGGTCCGGTCCGGCAGGTAGTGGTCGAGCAGAACCAGGTCGATGGCGGCGCGTTCGAGGGCGGCCAGTGCCTGCGCGGCACTGTGCGCGCGGGCGGCCACCCGGAAACCGGGAACCTTCCCCACGTACTTGGCGTTGATCTCTGCCACGCGGAAGTCGTCGTCCACGACCAGGACGTCAATCATCGGGCCTCTCCTCCAAGGCCGGCGAGCGTTAAGCCCGTGTTTCGGCTCCGCAGTTGTAACGCGAGCAAAATGAGCACAACAGGTGCTTGCGAGCAAAAGAACGGCATGTGCTCACAAGACTGCTGCTGTGGCCGGGGCCACATCTACCGTCCCGGGCCATGAGCACAGACACCAGCCCCGCCATCGAGCTACGGGGCGCGAGCAAAACCTTCAGGACCCCGTCAGGGGGTCTGCACACGGCCGTGCGCGGCCTGGACCTCACCGTGCGGCGCGGCGAGTTCGTGGCCGTCGTCGGGCCGACCGGCTGCGGGAAGTCCACCACGCTGACCCTGGTCAGCGGCCTGGAGGAGCCCAGCGAGGGCGAGGTGCTGGTGGCCGGGGAGCCGGTCGACGGCGTCGGTGACAAGGTCGGCTTCGTCTTCCAGCAGGACGCCACCTTCCCCTGGCGGACGGTGCTGTCCAATGTGATGGCGGGCCCCCGCTTCCGTGGCGTGCCCAAGGCGGAGGCCAAGCAGAAGGCCCGCGAATGGCTGGCCCGGGTCGGTCTCGCGGCCTTCGAGGACCGCTATCCGCACCAGCTCTCCGGCGGCCAGCGCAAGCGCGTCGCCCTCGCCGCCACCTTCGTCAACGACCCCGAGATCCTGCTGATGGACGAGCCGTTCTCGGCGCTCGACGTGCAGACCCGCGCGCTGATGTCGGACGAACTGCTGGAGCTGTGGGAGGGCACGGGCGCCTCGGTCGTCTTCGTCACCCACGACCTGGAGGAGTCCATCGCGCTGGCCGACAAGGTCGTCGTGATGACCGCGGGGCCCGCGACCGTGAAGCAGGTCTTCGACATCGATCTGCCGAGGCCGCGCAAGGTCGAGTCGGTACGGCTGGAGCCGCGGTTCATCGAGATCTACCGCGAGATCTGGGAGTCCCTCGGCGAAGAGGTCCGCATCACCCGGGAGAGGGGTGCCGCGAATGTCGCCTGAGGTGCTCAGCACGCCGGTCGTCGACACGGTGAAGGGCCCGGGCCGCGCGGAGTCGCGGGCCCAGGCCGCCCGCAGACGCAAGGTGGTCATCACCGCCGCGCGGGTGCTCCTCCTGGTGGCCGTACTCGGTCTGTGGGAGGCGCTGTCCCGGGCCGAGGTCATCGATCCGTTCAACTTCTCGATGCCCTCGAAGATCTGGGACCAGATCAGCACCTGGGTGATGCACGGGACCGCACAGGGCTCCCTGGGCGAGCAGGTCTGGTACACGCTGCACGAGGCGCTGCTCGGCTGGGCCATCGGTGTCATCGCCGGTGTGGTGTTCGGTATCGCTCTGGGGCGGATCGCCTTCCTCGCCGATGTCCTCGGTCCTTACATCAAGGTCCTCAACTCCCTTCCCAGGATCGTCCTGGCCCCGATCTTCGTGATCTGGTTCGGCCTGGGCCCCGCCTCCAAGGTCGCGTCGGCCGTGGTGCTGGTGTTCTTCCCGGTGTTCTTCAACGCCTTCCAGGGCGCCCGAGAGGTCGACCGCAACCTGGTCGCCAATGCCCGCATCCTCGGCGCGAGCGACCGCAAGGTGACGCTTCAGGTGGTCGTCCCGTCGGCGACCTCCTGGATCTTCACCAGCCTCCACGTCAGCTTCGGCTTCGCCCTCATCGGCGCGATCGTCGGCGAGTACATCGGCGCCACGAAGGGCATCGGCCTGCTCGTCGCGGCGTCCCAGGGCACCTTCAACGCCGCCGGCGTCTACGCCGCGATGGTCATTCTCGCGGTCGTCGCGCTCCTCGCCGAGGGGCTGCTGACCTTCGCCGAACGCCGCATCTTCCGGTGGAAGCCGGCGAACTCCGACCACTGAGCCCGGGCCGCCCGGCGCCGCTGTGCAGCCGTGGCAGACCCAAGACGCCCCCTCCCCGCACCGCCCCCTCACAAGGACGTGAACCCTCATGCGCAAGACCGCCAGATACGCCTCGCTCGCCGTCTCCGGCCTGCTCGCCCTCTCCTCGCTCACCGCCTGCGCCAATGACGCGGCGAGCAGCACCTCGGCCGGCGGCAGCAAGGGCGACGGCAAGGGCACGAAGGTCAAGATCATGGTCGGTGGCCTGGACAAGGTCATCTACCTGCCGGCCATGCTCACCCAGCGCCTCGGCTACTTCGACTCCGAGGGCCTCGACGTGGAACTGCTCAGCGAGCCGGCCGGTGTCCAGGCGGAGACCGCGCTCGTCTCCGGCCAGGTCCAGGGCGCCGTCGGCTTCTACGACCACACCCTCGACCTGCAGACCAAGGGCAAGGCCGTGGAGTCCGTCGTGCAGTTCTCGCACGCCCCCGGCGAGGTGGAGGTCGTAGCCGCCAAGAAGGCGGGGGACGTCACCTCTCCGAAGGACTTCAAGGGCAGGAAGCTCGGCGTCACCGGCCTCGGTTCCTCGACCGACTTCCTCACCAAGTACCTCGCGGTCAAGAACGGCGTGAACGTCAGCGAGTTCACCCCGGTCGCCGTGGGCGCCGGGCCCACCTTCATCGCGGCGCTGCAGCAGGGCTCGATCGACGCCGGTATGACCACCGACCCGACCGTCGCCACCATCCTGGACAAGAAGGCCGGGAAGATCCTCCTGGACATGCGCACCCCCGAGGGCTCCCAGGAGGCGCTGGGCGGGCCGTACCCGTCGTCCAGTCTGTACATGCAGACGGACTGGGTGAACGGGCACAAGGAGACCGTCCAGAAGCTGGCCAACGCGTTCGTCAAGACGCTCAAGTGGATGTCCACCCACAGCGCCTCCGAGATCGCCGCCAAGATGCCCGCCGACTACTCCCAGGGCGACAAGGCGCTCTACGCGGAGGCGATCAAGAGCACGCTGCCGATGTTCACCAAGGACGGCGTGATGCCGGCGAACGGTCCCGAGACCGTCGAGAAGGTCCTCAAGGCGTTCAACCCCAACATCAAGAACGCCAAGGTGGACCTGAAGAAGACGTACACCACCGAGTTCGTCGAGGCCGCCAAGTAGCGCTCGCGACGAATCCGCTCAGACGCGGGTCGCCCACACGTAACGGTGTTCCGGGCGGCCCGCGTCGCCGTATTTGAGCGTCAGCCGGGCCCGTCCGGTCCGCTCCAGGAGCTTGAGATAGCGCTGGGCGGTCTGCCGGCTCACACCGGTGAGATCGGCGATCTCCTGCGCGGACAGGGCGCCTTCGGCCCGCATCAGGGCCCGGCGCACCAGTTCGGCGGTGGTGGGGGAGTGTCCCTTGGGCAGCACGGGCTCCGACGGCGCGGACAGGGCGCCGAACATCCGGTCCACCTCGGCCTGTTCGGCCTCACCGCCGCCGTCCAGCGTCCGGCGCAGCACGGCGTACGCCTCCAGCTTGGCCCGCAGTCCCGCGAACGCGAACGGCTTCACCAGGTACTGCAGCGCACCGTGCCGCATGGCCGCCTGTACGGTCGATACGTCCCGCGCGGCCGTCACCATGATGACGTCGGTCTGGTGGCCTCGCCGGCGCATCTCCCGCACCACCGCGAGCCCGGTGTCGTCGGGCAGGTAGTGGTCCATGAGGACCAGGTCGAGGCGGGGCAGCGCGTCCAGCAGGCGCAGCGCCTCGGCCGCGTTGTGCGCCTCGCCGGCCACATGGAAGCCGGGCACCTTCCCGACGTAGGCGGCGTTGACGCGGGCGACGCGCGTGTCGTCGTCCACGACCAGGACCTCGATCACCGTGCCTCCTCCCCGGCGGGGGCCGGCGCCCCTGCCGTGGCCGCCCCGGACGCGCCGGGCCCCCTGAGCGCGGGCTCCTGGTCCGGCGCGCCCAGCGCGTCGGTGAGTGCCTCGGGCAGTACGACGGTGAACTCCGCGCCGCCGCCGTCGGCCGTGCCCACCGTCGCGCCACCGCCCTGTCGTTCGGCGAGCCGGCGCACCAGCGGAAGCCCCAGGCCCCGCTTGCCGTGCGCGGGCGGCTTCTTTGTGGACCACCCGTCCGTGAAGACGAGTTCCCGCTGGTCCGCCGGGATGCCGGGTCCGGTGTCGCGCACTCTCAACACGACCGTACGGCCCTCGGTGCGCAACTCGACCTCCACGCGCGCGTGCGGGGTGCCCGCGACCGCGTCCAGCGCGTTGTCCACCAGGTTGCCCACGACCGTCACGAGTCCACGCGGGTCGACGAGCCGGTCCGGCAGCCGGGTGCGCTCCGACACCCACAGGGCGACCCCGCGCTCGGCGGCGACGGTCGCCTTGCCGACCAGCAGGGCGGCCAGCAGAGGATCCTGGATCTTCTCCGTGACCTGCTCGGCGGTGACCCGGTGGTCCCCCACGACCTCGCCGACGAACTCCACGGCGTCGTCGTACATCTCGAGCTCCAGCAGACCGAGCAGGGTGTGCATGCGGTTGGCGTGCTCGTGGTCCTGCGCGCGCAGCGCGTCGATCAGACCACGGGTGGAGTCGAGTTCACGGCCCAGCTGCTCCAGCTCGGTGCGGTCGCGCAGGGTGGCCACGGCGCCCCCGTCGTCGGTGGGCATGCGGTTGGCGACCAGCACCCGCTGTCCGCGCACGGTCAGCAGATCGGTGCCGGTCACCCGGCCGGCCAGGACGTCCGCGGTGCGGCCCTCGCCCAGTGCCTCGTCCAGCGACTTGCCGACGGCCTCGTCGCCGAGCCCAAGCAGCCGCCGGGCCTCGTCGTTCAGCAGACGGATGCGGCCGCCGCGGCCGAGCGCGACCACGCCCTCCCTGATGCCGTGCAGCATCGCCTCGCGCTCGGCGAGCAGGGCCGAGATGTCCGAGAAGGCCAGGTCCCTGGTCTGCCGCTGCACCCGGCGGGAGATCAGCCAGGCGGCCAGAGCGCCCACCGCGAGGGCCCCGCCCGCATACGCGAACAGCCCGGGTATCGCGGCGAGCAGCCGGGCGCGCACGCTGTCGTACGCGATGCCGACCGACACCGCCCCGATGATCCGGCGATCGGCGTCGTACAGCGGCACCTTCCCGCGCGCGGAGCGGCCCAGGGTGCCCTTGTCGATCTCCATGACGTCCCTGCCGTCCAGCGCGTCACTGGGATCGGTGGAGACGTGCCGGCCGATCTGCCCGGGGGTGGGGTGCGACCAGCGCACCCAGTGGCGGTCCAGCACCACGATGTACTCGGCGTTGGTGGCGTGCCGGATCCGCTCGGCCTCCCGCTGCACCGGGCCGTTCCTGCTCGGCGGGGTGGTCAGCACACCCTCGGCGATCTCCGGGTCCTGCGCCGTGGTCTGGGCGATGGCCAGCGCCCGGCGCATCGCCTCCTGGTCCAGCTGCTTGCTCAGCGGTGCCAGGAACAGTCCCGTGGCGAGCACCGCGACCCCCGCGGCGATCGCCACCTGCATCAGCAGCACCTGCGAGAACACCCGCCGGGGCAGACCGAGACGCAGGCGGCGTGCGGGGGGAGTGGAGCTCATACCGATGACGGTACGTGGGCGGCCCGGCCGGGCCCCAGCCGGTGTGGCAGGGATCTCCCGGCCGGTGCCGGACGCAGCCGCGGCGGGGGCGCCGGGGGTCAGCTCGCCAGCGCCGTAGTCCGCAGCTCGCGCACCGCGACCACGTCCATGCGCGCCGGAGCGCCCAGCACCGAGGCGCCGCAGCTCTCGGGGCGGGGCGGCAAGGACGCGCCCTGTGCCACCGACACGCGCCAGCGGCGGCCGTCGGCATGGGCGACGGTGACCTCCCAGCGGGGCGCCCTGCCCTCGGTCCGTACGACGTTCAGCGCGCCTGCCCGCTGCACACCCGCCACCGAGCGCACGGCCAGCTCGGCGGCCTGGCCGGGCCGTTCCCAGGCGGAGCACCCGCGGCAGCCCTCCAGCACCACGCGCCCCTCCTGGACGCCGTGCAGGGCCGCCTCGACGGTGTGCGCCTCGACCCGGCCGTAGGCGTAGCCGTACGGCAGCACGAGCACCGTCGGCGAGAAGCGATGACCACCCAGATGGGTGACCTCCCAGACGCCCCGGACACCGGAGGCGGCCAGCTCGGCGGCGAGCGGGCGGCCGAGGATGGCGCAGCAGCGGTCGCGCTTGCCGTTGGTGCAGACGAGCGCCAGCGGATCGCCGGTGTGCGGCCCGCCGCCGAGCGCCGTGCCGAAGGAGCGGTGGTCGCCGGCGCCGAGAGCGGTGAAGTCGAGGTCGAGCAGACGGCGCGGGTCGCGGGTGGTGGCGCTGTGGAGCCACACGTTGCCGGGCACCGTGTGGGCCGCGTACACCTGGCGCGGATCCGGGGTGCCGGGGTCGGCGTGCCGGCCGGGGCGCCGGACGAGCGCGACGCGGACGCCGGTTCCCTCGGCGGCGGCCTCCAGGGCGCGGCCGACCACGGGGTCCAGATGGCTCGAAGTGAGCGCCTTGGCGCCCCACGGCCCGGACTGCTCCAGCAGCAGCCACGTCGTCGCCGTGGCGGCCGTGGCGGACACGGGCTCGTCGAGGTTCCGGGAGACGGTCGCGCACCTACTCACAGAGGTGAGCCTAACCTGGCTCCCGCCGGGCGACTTCCGGCCGGGCCCGTGTCCGCTCCGGCGGCGCCGGGGGCTCACCCCGGCGGCGGTTCGGACGGCGTCACTCCGGCAGGGGCTGCGGGGGGCGCGGGCCGACGTAGTGACCGCTCGGGCGCATGCGCAGCGGGCGTTCGCCGTACTCCTCCAGGGCGTGCGCGATCCAGCCCGCCGTGCGGGCGACGGCGAAGATCGTCTCCCCGGCGGGGGCGGGCATGCCGCAGGAGGCGGTGAACACCGCGAGCGCCAGGTCGACGTTGGCGTGCAGCGGGGCGTGCCGGGCGGTCGTGGCGACGACGTCGCGGGCCGCGAGGAGCGCGGGCTCCGCGTGCGGTACCTGCTCCAGGAGGCCGAACAGCACGCGCGCGCGGGGGTCCTCGCCGGAGTAGAGCCGGTGCCCCAGCCCGGGAACACGCCGCCCCGCCCGCAGCTCGTCCGCGATCACCGGGACCGCGGTGCCCTGGTCCAGCACATCGAGCAGCATCCGGTGGGCGAGCCCGCTGGCGGCACCGTGCAGCGGGCCCTCCAGGACGCCGAGCCCGGCCGAGACGGCCGCGTACGCGTGCGCGCGGGCCGACGCGGCGACCCGGACGGCGAGCGTCGAGGCGGCCAGGTCGTGGTCGGCGAGCAGGGCGAGAGCGGTGTCCAGGACGCGCAGCGATGCCTCGTCGGCGCGGCGGCCGGTCAGCCGGCCCCACAGGCGGTGGGCCAGCGGGCCGTCGTCCTCGTGGTCGTGCCGGACGGGCGGCAGCGCGGCCACGAGCGTGGGGATGAGGGTGCGTCCGGTACCCAGCACCGTCTCCTCGGAGAGATCGAAGCGCAACGGGTCCTCGGCCGCCGCGGCGATGGCCGCCACCCGCAGCCGGTCGGCCGGGGAGGTGTGCTCCGGCAGGGCGTTCACGGCACGGCGGGCGACCTCGACGGTGGTCCCCGGCGCGGTGAAGGCCGCGCCCGGGGTCAACCGGCCCGTCCACAGCCACTCCGCGACCTCCTCGTAGGAGTGGCGCGCGGCCAGCTCGGTGGCGTCGACACCGCGGAAGTAGTAGCGGTCCTCCTCGATGAGGGTGATGCGGGTCCGGACGGACAGCTCACCCCCGGAGCCCGGACTCCCCGCGGATTCCCGGCGGTTGCGCCGGGCGAGCGTCTCGACCTCCTTCGCGTCGAAGGTGCTGGCGCGGCCACCGGGTTCGCGCCTGCTGCCGAGCAGGCCGCGGCTCACATAGGCGTACACCGTCTCCGGCTTCACCCCGAGCAGCTCGGCGGTCTCCCTGGTGCTCAGCCTTCGCCCGGGCCGCCGGTCGGGAGCGGGTTCGTGATCGCGCATGGGGGTCACCGTAGCCGTCCCTCCCTACCTTGATCGGTAGACATTGATCGGATCAATATTGACAGTAATTGAGTCAAGCATGGACAGTCGGATCAAGTCCAGGGAGGAGACACCATGTCCGTCAACAGGACCGCACCCCGTGTCGAGGTACCGCGTGGCCTTGCCGGGGTCGTCGTCACCGACACCCGCATCGGAGACGTCCGCGGAATCGAGGGCTTCTATCACTACCGGCAGTACTCGGCCGTCGAACTCGCGCGGACCCGCGGCTTCGAGGACGTCTGGCACCTCCTGGTGCACGGAACCCTCCCCGGGCCCGACCGCGCCGCGTCCTTCGCCGCCGAGACCGCGAGGCTGCGCCGGCTGCCCGAGGAGGTCCGCGCGGCCCTTCCCGCCGTCGCCGCGGCCGGCCGCGGCGACGGGCCACTGGCCGGCCTGCGTACCGCGCTGTCGCTGCTGGGGGCCGCGCGGGGGTTCCGCCCGGTCTACGACACGGACCCGGAGCAGCGGCGTGCCGACACCGTGGCCGCCTGCGCCGCCGTGCCCACGCTGCTCACCGCGCTGTACCGGCTCGGGCAGGGCCTCGAGCCCGTCGAGCCCCGCGAGGACCTGCCGTACGGGGCGAACTACCTGTACATGCTCACGGGCGAGGAGCCGGACCCGCGACGGGCGCGTGCGGTCGAGCAGTACCTGATCTCAACCATTGACCACGGATTCAACGCGTCAACGTTCACCGCGCGGGTCATCGCGTCCACGGGCGCCGACGTGGCCGCCTGCCTGGTCGGAGCCGTGGGCGCCCTCTCCGGGCCGCTGCACGGCGGGGCGCCGAGCCGCGCGCTCGACACCCTGGACGCGATCGGAACGCCGGACCGGGCCGACGCCTGGATCAGGGAGCGGGTGCTCGCCGGTGACCGCGTCATGGGCTTCGGCCATGCCGTCTACCGCACGGAGGACCCCCGTTCACGGATGCTGCGCGACATCGCCCTCGGCTTCGGCGGCCCGCGCGTCGATCTGGCCGTCGAGGTCGAACGGCACGTCGAGGCGATCCTCACCGAACTGAAGCCGGGCCGCGAACTGCACACCAACGTCGAGTACTACGCGGGCGTGGTCATGGAACTGTGCGGCCTGCCGAGGGAGATGTTCACCCCCACCTTCGCGGCGGCCCGGGTGGTGGGCTGGAGCGCCAACGTCCTGGAACAGGCCGCGGACCCGAAGATCATCCGGCCGGTGGCGCGCTACGTGGGCCCGGAGCCGCCGGTCGCGGTGCCGCCGGCGGCCTGAGGCGACGAAGGCGGCGGGAGGCCGGGCCGGGTGCGACCCGGAGCCACCCTGGAGCCGACCCCAAATGACCGGAGCCGACCTCGAACGACCCGGAGCCGACCCGAAACGACCCGGGGCCACGCCGGAGCCGCCCCGGCGCCCGGTCGGCACCCGGGTCGAGCGGCCGTCGCGGGGCGTGCGGGCAAGCATGCCGGCGTGCAAGCCGTCGTGTCTCCTCCCGCTCGTATCCTGGTCGCGCAGTCGATTACCGCAATTCCCGTCCGCGCGCCCGGCCACGAGCCGGTGCGCGCGTCCGCGTGAAAGAGGTCGCCCGTTGGGGAACAGCCCGGTGAACAGCCGCAGCCCGCAGCAGATCCCGGTGGTCGTGCTCGCCGGATTCCTGGGCTCCGGGAAGACCACGCTCCTCAACCACCTGCTGCACCACAGCGGAGGAAGCCGCATCGGGGCGATCGTCAACGACTTCGGCGCCATCGAGATCGACGCGATGGCGGTGGCCGGCGCCCTCGGCGACTCGACCGTCTCGCTCGGCAACGGCTGCCTGTGCTGTGCTGTCGACGCGAGCGAACTCGACGTCTACCTGAACCGGCTCGCCGCCCCCGCCGCGGGTGTCGACGTCATCGTCATCGAGGCCAGCGGACTGGCCGAGCCGCAGGAACTGGTGCGCATGGTGCTGGCCAGCGAGCATCCGGGGATCGTCTACGGCGGTCTCGTCGAGGTCGTCGACGCCGCCGAGTTCGACGACACCCGCGCCAGGCACCCCGAGATCGACCGGCATCTCGCCCTCGCCGACCTCGTCGTGGTCAACAAGCTGGACCGGGCACCGGACGCCGACCGCGTGCTCGCCCTCGTCCGCTCGCTCACCGACCGTGCCGCGGTCCTCCCCGCCACCTACGGCCGCGTCGACCCGGAGTTCCTCTTCGACTGCAGGCCGAGCGAGGAGCGCGTCGGCCAGCTCTCCTTCGACGACCTGCACGAGCACCGCGAGGACGGCCCCGGCCACGCCGGCCACCTGCACACCGGCTACGACAGCCTGTCCTTCACCGCCGCACCGCCCATGGACCCCCGCCGTCTGATGAGCTTCCTGGACACCCGCCCGGAAGGGCTCTACCGGATCAAGGGATACGTCGACTTCGGGCCGTACGACACCCTCAACCGGTACGCCGTGCACGCCGTCGGCCGGTTCCTGCGCTTCAGGCCCGAGCCCTGGCCGCCCGCCGGCCCCCGCCGCACCCAGCTCGTGCTGATCGGCTCCGGCATCGACGCCGACGCCCTCCACAAGGAACTCGAGGCGTGCGGCAACGACGCCCCGCACGTCGACGAGCACGGCATGTGGGGCGTCCTGCGCTTCGTGCCCGGCTCCGAGGAGGAGCCGGGCACGGAGACCTACGGCGAGTAGCGGCCGGAGGGCGTGAAGCCGGGCGCCCTACGACACCGGTCCCGCGACCACCGCCACCGTCTTCGGCAGCGACGTCCCCGAGCCGTCGCGGCGCGGGTCCGGCTCCGGCAGCTCCACCGGAGTGCCGTTCTTCTGAGCCGCCCGTGCCGGGACGGGGCCCACCCAGGCCAGCGACAGGCAGTCCTCGCCCTTCAGGAACCGCTGGCAGCGCACGCCGCCGGTGGCCCGGCCCTTGCGCGGGTACTGGTCGAACGGGGTCAGCTTGGCCGTCGTCTGCACCGAGTCGTCCAGCGTGCCGCGCGAGCCCGCCACCGTGAAGACCGCCGCGTCGGCGGCCGGGTCGACCGCGGTGAAGGAGATGACCTTGGCGCCCTCGGTCAACTTGATGCCGGCGATACCGCCGGCCGGGCGGCCCTGCGGGCGGACGATGGACGCCTGGAAGCGCAGCAGCTGCGCGTCGTCCGTGATGAACACCAGATCCTCGTCGCCGGTGCGCAGCTCCACCGCGCCGACGATCCGGTCGCCCTCCTTCAGCGTGATGACCTCCAACTCGTCCTTGTTGGACGGGTAGTCGGGCACCACACGCTTGACGACACCCTGCACCGTGCCGAGCGCCAGGCCGGGGGACGACTCGTCCAGCGTGGTCAGGCAGACCACCGTCTCGTCGTCCTCCAGGGACACGAACTCCGCCAGCGGCGCCCCTCCGGACAGGTTCGCCGTCGCAGCTTCGGGCAGCTGCGGAAGGTCGACGACGTTGATCCGCAGCAGCCGGCCCGCCGAGGTCACCGCGCCGATCTCGCCGCGTGCGGTCGCCGGGACCGCCGAGACGATCACGTCGTGCTTCACGCGCCTGGTGCGGGCCGCCTCGGCGAACGGCTCGTCGGTCGCCGTACGGGCCAGCAGCCCCGTCGAGGACAGCAGCACCCGGCACGGGTCGTCGGCGACCTGGAGCGGCACGGCGGCCACCGGCGCGCCCCCGGACTCCAGCAGGACCGTACGCCGGTCGGTGCCGAACTTCTTCGCCACGGCGGCCAGTTCGGCCGAGACCAGCTTGCGCAGCTCCGCGTCCGACTCCAGGATCCGGGTCAGCTCCTCGATCTCCGCGGTGAGCCTGTCCTTCTCCGCCTCCAGCTCGATGCGGTCGTACTTGGTGAGCCGGCGCAGCGGCGTGTCGAGGATGTACTGCGTCTGGACGTCGCTCAGCGAGAACCGCTCCATCAGGCGCTGCTTGGCCTGCGCGGAGTTCTCGCTGGACCGGATCAGCCGGATGACCTCGTCGATGTCGACCAGGGCGGTGAGCAGGCCCTCGACCAGGTGGAGCCGGTCGCGCCTCTTGCCGCGGCGGAACTCGCTGCGGCGCCGGACCACGTCGAAGCGGTGGTCGAGGTAGACCTCCAGCAGCTCCTTCAGGCCGAGCGTGAGCGGCTGGCCGTCGACCAGGGCGACGTTGTTGATGCCGAAGGACTCCTCCATCGGCGTCAGCTTGTAGAGCTGCTCCAGGATCGCCTCCGGCACGAAGCCGTTCTTGATCTCGATGACCAGGCGCAGCCCGTGCTCACGGTCGGTGAGGTCCTTGACGTCGGCGATGCCCTGGACCTTCTTGGAGTTGACCAGGTCCTTGATCTTGGCGATGACCTTCTCCGGGCCGACCGCGAAGGGCAGCTCGGTGACGACCAGGCCCTTGCGGCGGGCGGTCACGGTCTCGACGGTGACCGTCGCCCGGATCTTGAACGTGCCGCGTCCCGACGCGTACGCGTCCCGGATGCCGTCCAGGCCGACGATCCGGCCGCCGGTGGGCAGGTCGGGGCCCGGGACGTGCTTCATCAGCGCGTCCAGGTCCGCGTTCGGGTGCCTGATCAGATGGCGGGCCGCCGCCACGACCTCGCGCAGATTGTGCGGCGGCATGTTGGTCGCCATGCCGACCGCGATGCCCGAGGAGCCGTTGACCAGCAGGTTCGGGAAGGCGGCTGGCAGTGCCACCGGCTCCTGCTCCTGGCCGTCGTAGTTCGGCGCGAAGTCGACCGTGTCCTCGTCGATCGACTCGGTCATCAGGCTTGTCGCCTCGGTCATCCGGCACTCGGTGTACCGCATGGCGGCCGGCGGGTCGTCGTTGCCCAGCGAACCGAAGTTGCCGTGGCCGTCGACCAGCGGGACGCGCATCGAGAAGCCCTGCGCCATGCGCACCAGGGCGTCGTAGATCGACGAGTCGCCGTGCGGGTGCAGCTTGCCCATGACCTCGCCGACGACGCGGGCGCACTTCACGTAGCTCCGCTCGGGACGCAGGCCCATCTCGTTCATCTGGTAGACGATCCGGCGGTGCACGGGCTTGAGTCCGTCACGGGCGTCCGGCAGGGCGCGCGAGTAGATGACCGAGTACGCGTACTCGAGGTAGGAGCCACGCATCTCGTCCACGACGTCGATGTCGAGGATCCTCTCCTCGTACGAATCGTCGGGCGGCGGGGTCTTCGTGCTGCGGCGGGCCATCGCTGCCGGCTCCTCCAGATTTCTGTTCGCTCGGGGTTGACGGATCTGACGCGGACCATTGTGGACCGCGGCACTGACAACCCGGGCCGCGACCCGGTCCCCCGCGGTGCGGCCCGGTGCCGGGAAGCCCTCCCACGGCACGCGGGACGCAGGCTACGCGATCCGCTGTGGGCGTACGTCCGGCGGGAACTTCGCCGAGGCTCCGCACGCTTGCATACAGTGGCAGGACCGGCAGGAAAACCGCGGTTTCCATCAACCGCCTCCGCTCGCGAAGGGACGTACATGCCCATGGGTCACACGACCACAGCCGAGGCAGGCTCCGGGGGCCTGACAGCGACCGAGCACCGTCTGGCCAACGGTCTGCGCGTGGTGCTCTCCGAGGACCACCTGACCCCGGTGGCGGCGGTCTGCCTGTGGTACGACGTCGGCTCCCGCCACGAAGTCAAGGGACGCACCGGCCTGGCTCACCTTTTCGAGCACCTGATGTTCCAGGGCTCCGGCCAGGTCACGGGCAACGGCCACTTCGAGCTGGTGCAGGGCGCCGGCGGCTCGCTGAACGGCACCACGAGCTTCGAGCGCACCAACTACTTCGAGACCATGCCCGCCCACCAGCTGGAGCTCGCCCTCTGGCTCGAGGCCGACCGCATGGGCTCCCTGCTGGCCGCCCTGGACGAGGAGTCCATGGAGAACCAGCGGGACGTCGTCAAGAACGAGCGCCGCCAGCGCTACGACAACGTTCCCTACGGCACCGCCTTCGAGAAGCTGACCGCCCTGGTCTACCCGGAGGGCCACCCCTACCACCACACGCCGATCGGCTCGATGGCCGACCTGGACGCGGCCACCCTGGAGGACGCGCGCCAGTTCTTCCGGACGTACTACGCGCCCAACAACGCGGTGCTGTCCGTGGTCGGCGACATCGACCCCAAGCAGACCCTCGCCTGGATCGAGAAGTACTTCGGCTCGATCCCCGGCCACGACGGCAAGCCCGCGCCCCGCGACGGCTCGCTGCCGGAGGTCATCGGCGGCCAGCTGCGCGAGGTCGTCGAGGAGGAGGTCCCGGCACGCGCCCTGATGGCCGCCTACCGGCTCCCGCACGACGGCACGCGCGACGCGGACGCGGCGGACCTGGCCCTGACCGTGCTCGGCGGCGGCGAGTCCTCCCGTCTGTACAACCGGCTGGTGCGCCGCGACCGTACGGCCGTCGCGGCCGGCTTCGGTCTGCTGCGGCTGGCCGGCGCGCCCTCGCTCGGCTGGCTGGACGTGAAGACCTCCGGTGACGTCGAGGTCCCGGTGATCGAGGCCGCGATCGACGAGGAGCTGGCCCGGTTCGCCGAGGAGGGCCCCACGCCCGAGGAGATGGAGCGCGCCCAGGCCCAGTTGGAGCGCGAGTGGCTGGACCGGCTCGGCACCGTCGCCGGCCGCGCCGACGAACTGTGCCGGTTCACCGTCCTGTTCGGCGACCCGCAGCTCGCCCTGACGGCCGTCGAGCGCGTACTGCAGGTGACCCCCGAGCAGGTCCAGGAGGTGGCCAAGGCCCGCCTGCGCCCGGACAACCGCGCGGTCCTCGTGTACGAGCCCAAGTCCCCGGAGACCGTCGAGGACGCCGACGTCCCCGAGGACCCGGAGGCCGAAGCGACCGTTGAGGCCCGACACGACAACGAGGAGACGGCCAAGTGAGCGAGCTCGCCCCGATGGACTTCCACCCCCAGCCGCAGCCGGGCGAGGCCAAACCCTGGGCGTTCCCGGCCCCCGAGCGCGACACGCTGGACAACGGCCTGACCGTGCTGCGCTGCCACCGCCCCGGCCAGCAGGTCGTCGCCGTGGAGGTGCTGCTCGACGCGCCCCTGGACGCCGAGCCGTCCGGCCTGGACGGCCTCGCCACGATCATGGCGCGGGCCTTCTCCGAGGGCACCGACAAGCACTCGGCCGAGGACTACGCCGCCGAGCTGGAGCGGGCCGGCGCCACGCTCGACGCGCACGCCGACCACCCCGGCGTCCGGCTCAGCCTCGAGGTGCCCGCCTCCCGCCTGGCCAAGGGCCTCGGCCTGCTCGCGGACGCCCTGCGCGCTCCCGCCTTCGCGGAGAGCGAGGTCGAGCGGCTGGTGCGCAACCGGTTGGACGAGATCCCGCACGAGCTGGCCAACCCCTCCCGCCGTGCCGCCAAGGAGCTCTCCAAGGAGCTGTTCCCGGCCACCGCGCGCATGTCGCGTCCGCGCCAGGGCACCGAGGAGACGGTCGAGAAGATCGACGCGGCCGCGGTACGTGCCTTCTACGACCGGCATGTGCGTCCCGCGACCGCGACCGCGGTCGTGGTCGGCGACCTCACCGGCACCGACCTGGACGCCCTGCTCGCCGACACCCTGGGCGCCTGGACCGGCACCCCCGCCGAGCCGCGCCCGGTGCCGCCGGTGACCGCCGACGACACCGGCCGGGTCGTCATCGTCGACCGGCCCGGCGCCGTCCAGACGCAGCTCCTCATCGGCCGGATCGGCCCCGACCGGCACGACCGGGTGTGGCCCGCCCAGGTGCTCGGCACCTACTGCCTCGGCGGCACGCTCACCTCCCGCCTGGACCGCGTCCTGCGCGAGGAGAAGGGCTACACCTACGGCGTGCGCGCCTTCGGGCAGGTCCTGCGGTCCGCCCCGGACGGCACCGGCGCCGCGATGCTCGCCATCAGCGGTTCCGTGGACACCCCGAACACCGGCCCGGCGCTCGACGACCTGTGGAAGGTGCTGCGCACCCTCGCGGCCGAGGGCCTGACCGACGCCGAGCGGGACGTCGCCGTGCAGAACCTGGTCGGGGTGGCGCCACTGAAGTACGAGACCGCGGCGGCCGTCGCGAGCACGCTGGCCGACCAGGTCGAGCAGCACCTGCCCGACGACTTCCAGGCGACGCTGTATCAGCAGCTCGCGGCCACCGGCACCGTGGAGGCCACCGCGGCGGTCGTCAGCGCCTTCCCGGTGGACGGCCTGGTGACGGTCCTCGTCGGTGACGCGGCGCAGATCAAGGAGCCCGTGGAGGCGCTCGGCATCGGCGAAGTCACCGTCGTCGCCGCCGAGTAGCGGCCGGACGGCGTCACACGCGCGTGGGGACCTCGCGGCCGACGGGCCGTCAGGTCCCCTTCGTGTGTGCGGTCCTTCCCGAAACGGGTGAGCCGTCCTTGTTCAGATGTCCGAATTGGGGCAGAGGTTGCCTGTCTGCCCTGTGGGATGCGCTACAAAATCACGGATTCGTTTGGGCGCCGGAGACCGGCCCGCTTAGCGTCTTCCGGGCTGTCCGTCAGGCAGTGCGCCGCGCCCGCGGCACCGGACAGCCATCGCCGAGTCCCCGTACGGCGCGAGCCAGGGGAGCCGGGGACCCATCGCAGTCCCTGGGGTGAATCGGACGCCCGCGCGTGAGCGAGGGGGTCCGTAGGAGACCTTCCTGCTCCGAACCCGTCAGCTAACCCGGTAGGCGAGAGGGAAGGAAAGGACCAGCCACTTCATGGCGTTCATGTGCGCCTCCGGGAAGCACCGCAAGCCCGGCCGCGTCAAGCGCACCACCGCTCAGGCGGCGGGTGTCGCAGCCCTCACCACCACCGGTGTCATCGGCACCCTCGCGGCGTCCCCGGCGCTCGCCGCGGAGAAGCCCGTCGAGCAGACCGGCCTCACGCCGGTGATCAGTGTGAGCGACGACGTCGCCGAGCAGATCGCCGAGCAGGCCGCCGCTCAGACCCAGGCCGCCGAGCGGCAGGCGGCCGAGGAGGCCGCCGCCAAGGCGGCCGCCGCCGAGGCGAAGAAGGAACGCGAGGCCGCGGCGCGCGCCGCCCGTGAGGCCGAGCGCAAGCGCCTGAACGCCTTCGTCGCCCCGATCGTGCACTCGTACGTCTCCACGGCCTACCAGGCCAGCAGCTCCCTGTGGTCCTCCGGCTCGCACACGGGCATCGACTTCCACGCCGCCAGCGGCACCTCGGTGCACGCGGTCGGCGCCGGCACCGTCGTCTCCACCGGCTGGGGCGGGGCGTACGGCAACGAGATCGTGATCCGGATGGCCGACGGCATGTACACCCAGTACGGCCACCTGTCGTCCATCGGCGTCACGGTGGGCCAGAAGGTGATTCCGGGCCAGCAGATCGGCCTGTCCGGCGCGACCGGCAACGTCACCGGCCCGCACCTCCACTTCGAGGCCCGTACCTCCCCCGACTACGGCTCGGACGTCGACCCCATCGCCTACCTCCGCAAGCACGGCGTGCACGTCTGACCCCGTCCCGCGCGGACATCCGAAAGCCCCGGCTCACCGAGCCGGGGCTTTCGCGGTTTTCGGTGATGCGCGACGGCACGGTCGGCCAAAAAATATGCATGGATTCCGACCCGCCGTCGGAAATTCCCCTCCCTTGGAATAGAGTCACGGATCAACACGTCCATCGTCGGCGTTTCATGGGGATCAAGGCGGAGGTCGGTCATGCGTATTCCGGCGCACTCGGTGTGCACGGCGATCCGGGACGACATCGTCGCGGGTGTCCATGAGCGAGGCGGCCGGCTCACCGAGGAAGTCCTGGCCCGCCGCTACGGCGTCTCGCGCGTCCCCGTCCGTGAGGCGCTGCGCACCCTGGAGGCGGAGGGCTTCGTGGTGACCCGGCGGCACGCCGGCGCGTGCGTGGCCGAGCCGACCGAGCAGGAGGCCGCCGACCTGCTGGAGATGCGCATGCTCCTGGAGCCGCTCGGCGCTGCCCGGGCCGCGCAGCGGCGTACCGAGGCCCATCTGAAGGTGCTGCGCGGCCTGGTCAGGCTGGGGCAGGAGCGGGCCAGGAGGGGCAACAGCGAGGATCTGCGCGCGCTGGGGGGCTGGTTCCACGAGACGCTCTCCCAGGCGTCCGGCAGCCCCTCGCTGACGTCGATGCTGACCCAGCTCCGGCACAAGATCGCCTGGATGTACGCGGTGGTGGCCCCGCCGAGCCCGGTGGACTCCTGGGCCGAGCACGGCGCGATCGTGGACGCGGTGGCGCGTGGCGACGGCGAACGCGCGCGTGCCGTCACGGCGCTGCACACCGAGCGCGCGACGGCCGCGCACCGGTTGCGCTTTTCCGGCGGCGAGGGCCGCCCGGACCGTGTGAGGACTTCGCAACACGTTGTAAACATGTCGGGCCCGCGTAATTAACACGGGCACCGTATACAAAGAAGAGGGAATTTCGGGGCGGGGTATTTTCGCTGCCCGGATTTCCCGCGCATCAGAATTGCCGGTGAAACACCGGAGCCGTGCCGCCCGAAAAGGGTGGCACGGCTCCGATGTTTCTCCTGAGCCGGCGCTCAGACCGTCTCGGGCAGTTCCTCGAGCCCCTCGGCGACCAGCTTGGCCAGACGGTCCAGGGCGATGTCCGCGCCCTCGGCGTCGGAGGCGAGGACGATCTCCTCGCCGCCCTGGGCGCCCAGACCCAGGACGGCCAGCATGGAGGCCGCGTTGACGGGGTTGCCCCCGGCCTTGGCGATCGTCACCGGGACGCCTGTGGCCGTGGCGGCTCGGACGAAGATGGAGGCGGGGCGGGCGTGGAGGCCCTCGGCCCAGCCGATGTTGACGCGGCGCTCAGCCATGTGTTGCTGCCCTTCGGTGTTCAGGGTTGTCTAGACCAGTTTCCCATACGGTGAAGCGTGCCCCGGGCGGTCCTGCGTCCCGCCGCGGTGCTGTCGCCGGACCGCGGCCTCGATCCGGCTTGTCGTCCTCCACAGACTGCCTCGCGACGTCGCCGTACGCGAGCCGTACCCTGGGGCCCATGCAGAGCCCGGCGGACCGGCAGGACCGGCACGAGTACCCCGCTCACTGGGAGGCGGACGTGGTGCTGCGCGACGGGGGCACCGCGCGCATCAGGCCCATCACGGTTGATGACGCCGACCGCCTGGTCAGTTTCTACGAGCAGGTCTCGGACGAGTCGAAGTACTACCGCTTCTTCGCGCCGTACCCACGCCTGTCCGCCAAGGACGTCCACCGCTTCACTCACCACGACTTCGTGGACCGGGTGGGACTCGCGGCCACGATCGGCGGCGAGTTCATCGCCACCGTACGCTACGACCGCATCGGCACCGACGGCATGCCCGCGTCCGTGCCCGCGGACGAGGCCGAGGTCGCCTTCCTGGTCCAGGACGCCCACCAGGGCCGCGGCGTCGCGTCCGCGCTGCTGGAGCACGTCGCGGCCGTCGCGCGCGAGCGGGGCATCCGGCGCTTCGCCGCCGAGGTGCTGCCCGCCAACACCAAGATGATCAAGGTGTTCACGGACGCCGGGTACACCCAGAAGCGCAGCTTCGAGGACGGCGTCGTACGCCTGGAGTTCGACCTCGAGCCCACCGACCGCTCGGTCGCCGTCCAGCGCGCGCGGGAGCAGCGCGCCGAGGCACGCTCGGTCCGCCGGCTGCTGGCGCCCGGCTCCGTCGCCGTCGTCGGCGTCGGCCGCACGCCGGGCGGCGTCGGCCGCGGCGTCCTCGGCAACATCCGGGAGGCCGGCTACCAGGGTCGGCTGCACGCCGTGAACAGCGCCTTCACCGAGGACCTCGAGGAGGTCGACGGGGTGCCCGCGCACCGCTCGGTGCGGGACATCGAAGGGCCCGTGGACCTCGCCGTCGTCGCCGTCCCGGCCGAGCACGTGCCCGCCGTCGTCGCCGAGTGCGGCGAGCACGGGGTGCAGGGGCTGGTGGTGCTGTCCGCCGGATACGCCGAGAGCGGGCCCGAGGGGCGCGAGCGGCAGCGGGCGCTGGTGCGGCAGGCGCGCGCGTACGGCATGCGGATCATCGGCCCCAACGCCTTCGGGATCATCAACACCGCGCCCGGCGTCCGGCTGAACGCCTCACTGGCCCCGGAGATGCCCCGGCCCGGCCGCATCGGCCTGTTCGCCCAGTCCGGCGCCATCGGCATCGCCCTGCTGTCCCGGCTGCACCGGCGCGGGGGAGGGGTCACGGGCGTCACGGGCGTGTCCACCTTCGTGTCGTCCGGCAACCGGGCCGACGTCTCCGGCAACGACGTCCTCCAGTACTGGTACGACGACCCCGAGACCGACGTCGCCCTCATGTACCTGGAGACCATCGGCAACCCGCGCAAGTTCAACCGCCTGGCCCGGCGCACGGCCGCGGCCAAGCCGCTGGTCGTGGTGCAGGGCGCCGGATCCGCGCCGCAGGGACACGCCGTACGGGCGACGCGACTGCCCCACGAGACCGTGTCGGCGCTGCTCCGGCAGGCCGGCGTCATCCGGGTCGACACGATCACCGAGCTGGTCGACGCCGGCCTGCTGCTGGCCCGGCAGCCGCTGCCCGCCGGGCCCCGGGTGGCGATCCTCGGGAACTCCGAGTCGCTGGGCCTGCTGACCTACGACCGCTGCCTCGCGGAGGGGCTGCGGCCATCGCCCCCGCTCGACCTGACCACCGGCGCCACGGCGGAGGACTTCCACCGCGCGCTGTCGAGGGCACTGGCGGACGACACGTGCGACGCGGTCGTGGTCACGGCGATCCCCGCGATCGGGGAGGGCTCGCCGGGCGACGCCGAACTGGCGGAGGCGCTGCGGTCGGCGGCTTCCGGGGTGTCCGGCAAGCCGGTGCTCGTGGTGCACGTGGAACTCGGCGGGCTCGCGGAGGCGTTGTCCGCCGCGGCCAGCACGGCACCGCAGGCCGCCGCGCAGGCTTCGGACCCGGCGACCACCACGCCTCAGGCCGCCGCGCAGGGTTCGGCCGCGACGGGCACCGCATCCCAGGCCGCCCCGCGCTTCCCCGGTGCCGCGAACGCAGCGCCCCGGCCCGCGCGGGCACCCGGCACCCCGGACGGCACCGGTCCGGTCCACCCCGCGCGGCGACCGCCGGCCGCGGCGCCCGACGCGCCCGGTGCTCCCCGGGAGGACGGGACCCGCCTCATCCCCGCCTACCCCGCCGCCGAACGTGCCGTCCGCGCCCTCGCCGAGGCCGTGAAGTACGGGCAGTGGCGGCGCGAGGCCACCGATCCCGGCAAGGTCCCGGAGTACGAGGACATCGACGAGAAGGGCGCCGCCGAACTGATCGGCGTCCTGCTCGAACGCGGGCAGGGGCTCACCCTCGGGGAGGCGGAGACCTGCGAACTGCTCGGCAAGTACGGCATCCCGGTCCGCCGCGCGCTGCCCGCGCCCACCCCCGACGCCGCCGCCGAGGCCGCCCGCACCCTCGGCTACCCGGTGGCCCTCAAGGCCACCGCCCCGCACCTGCGGCACCGCGCCGACCTCGGCGGCGTACGCCTCGACCTCGCGAACGAGGAACAACTTCGTCGTTCCTACGCCGAGTTGACCGAGCTGTTCGGGAAGCCCGACGAGCTGCGGCCGGTGGTGCAGGGCATGGCGCCGAGGGGCGTCGACACGGTCGTACGCGCGGTGATCGACCCGGCGGCCGGCGCCGTGCTGTCCTTCGGGATCGCCGGGGCCCCCTCGCAACTGCTCGGGGACATGGCGCACCGGCTGGTCCCGGTCACCGACCGGGACGCGACCTCGCTGGTGCGCTCCATCCGCACGGCACCGCTGCTGTTCGGCTGGCGCGGCTCCACGCCCGCGGACACCCCCGCGCTGGAGCGGCTGCTGCTGCGCGTGTCCCGGCTGGTGGACGACCATCCCGAAGTGGTGGCCGTCACCCTCGAGCCGGTCGTCGTCGCCCAGCGGGGCGTGAGCGTCCTCGGCGCCACCGTGCGCCTCGCGCCGCCGCCCGCCCGCGACGACCTCGGCCCGCGCACCATGCCCGCGTACTGAGCGGGGGAGCGGCCGGGCCGCCCGCCGGCGCCCTTCGTGGTGCCCTCTCGCGCGCGGGGAGGCGGGCCACCGCGGCCGTCGGCGACTGGCCCGGACCGCCCTTGCCCACGGATTAGGATGGACGCCATGGCCAAGACCAGTACGACGACCCAGGGGCTGCGCGCGGCGATCGAGCGCAGCGGCTACTACCCGGCCCTCGTGGCCGAGGCGGTGGAGGCCGCCGTGGGCGGCGAGCCCATCCGGTCGTACCTGGTCCACCAGGAGACGACGTTCGACCAGAACGAGGTGCGCCGGCACGTGACCGTGCTGGTCCTCACCGGCAACCGCTTCATCGTCAGCCACACCGACGAGCAGGCCGCCGACAGCACCTCCCCGACGCCGTACGCCACCACCTCCACGGAGTCCGTGAAGCTCGGCCGGATCTCGTCCGTCGTGGTCAGCCGGGTGGTCGCCAACCCGGAGCAGTACAAGCCGGGCACCCTGCCCCGCGAGATCGTGCTGACCATCGGCTGGGGCGCGGTCAGCCGCATCGACCTGGAGCCCGCCGCCTGCGGCGACCCCAACTGCGAGGCCGACCACGGCTACACGGGCAGCTCCACGGCGGACGACCTCAGCCTGCGGGTGAGCGAGGCGGGCGACGGCCCCGAGACGGTGCGCCAGGCGCTCGCCTTCGCACAGGCCATCTCCGAGGCGACCGCGGACCCCACGCGCTGATGGCGCAGATCTCCGCCTGGGACCACCCGGAGCCACTCGCCCTGGACACCGCGCCGCTGCCCCAGTACGGCAGCGGCTCGCTCGCCGACCTGCTGCCCACCCTGGCCGCGGGCCTCGGCGTCCCCGGCATGACCGCCACGATCGGGGAACTGACCCCGGCCGACCGGGTCTGCGTCTTCCTGGTCGACGGGCTCGGCTGGGAGCAGCTCAGGGCGCACCCCGACGAGGCCCCCTTCCTGAACTCGCTGCTCGGCAGCTCGCGCGGCGGCACCGGCCGCCCGCTCACGGCCGGCTACCCGGCCACCACCGCGACCTCCCTGGCCTCCGTCGGCACAGGCCTGCCGCCCGGCGCGCACGGCCTGCCCGGTTACACCGTGCGCAACCCCGCCACCGGCGAGCTGATGAACCAGCTCCGCTGGCAGCCGTGGGCCCCGCCGCGCCCCTGGCAGCCGTATCCGACGGTCTTTCAACTGGCCCACGACGCCGGAGTGCACGCCGCCCAGGTGTCCTCGCCGGCCTTCGCGAGCACCCCGCTGACCAAGGTCGCGCTGAGCGGCGGCACCTTCCACGGCAGGCTCACCGGCGAGGACCGCATGGACCTCGCCGCCGAACAACTGGCCGCCGGCGACCGCTCGCTGGTGTACACCTACTACGCCGAGCTGGACGGCGCCGGGCACCGCTACGGCGTCGCCTCCGACACCTGGCGCGGCCAGCTCATGAACGTCGACCGGCTCGCCCAGCGCCTCGCCGAGCAGCTTCCGCCGCGCAGCGCGCTGTACGTCACCGCCGACCACGGGATGGTCGACGTGCCGTTCGACGAGGAGCACCGGATCGACTTCGACGAGGACTGGGAGCTGGGCGCCGGCGTCGCCCTGCTCGGCGGCGAGGGCCGGGCGCGGCACGTGTACGCGGTGCCGGGCGCCGAGACCGACGTGCTGACCGTCTGGCGCGAGGTTCTCGGTGAGCAGTTCTGGGTGGCCTCGCGGGACGAGGCGATCGAGGCCGGCTGGTTCGGGCCGCGCGTCGACGAGCGCGTGTACGCGCGGCTCGGGGACGTGATCGCGGCCGCGCACGACGACGTCCTGATCATCGCCTCCGAGCGGGAGCCCAAGGAGTCGGCGCTGGTCGGCAACCACGGCTCGATGACCCCCGCCGAGCAGCTCGTCCCGCTGCTCGAAGTACGTTCCTGAATCCCCCTGCCCGTCCCCGCCGAAAGGTGCTCATCCCCTCATGCCCGAGCTGGTGTTCTTCTCCGGAACCATGGACTGCGGGAAGTCGACGCTGGCTCTGCAGATCGAGCACAACCGCTCCACGCGCGGCCTCGTCGGCGTGATCTTCACCCGGGACGACCGCGCGGGCGAGGGCAAGCTGTCCTCGCGGCTCGGCCTGGTCACCGACGCGGTGGAGGTCGAGGACGGCCAGGATCTGTACGCCTACCTCGTCGACCACCTCTCCCAGGGCGGCCGCGCGGACTACGTGATCGCGGACGAGGCCCAGTTCCTCGCGCCGGAGCAGATCGACCAGCTCGCGCGCGTGGTGGACGACCTGGGCCTGGACGTCTACGCCTTCGGCATCACCACCGACTTCCGCTCCAAGCTCTTCCCCGGCTCCCAGCGCCTGGTGGAACTGGCCGACCGCATAGAGGTGCTGCAGGTCGAGGCCCTGTGCTGGTGCGGCGCCCGCGCCACACACAACGCCCGCACGGTGGGTGGCGAGATGGTCGTGGAGGGCGCCCAGGTGGTCGTCGGCGACGTCAACCACGCGGCGGGCGAGATCGGCTACGAAGTGCTGTGCCGCCGCCACCACCGCCGCCGCATGACCGCCGCGACGTCCCGCGCGGCGGCCCTGTCCCCGGACGTCCTGCCGGTCACGGCGGACTGACCCCGACCGGGAGGCGAAGCGCCTCCCCGCCGGCGCGTCAGCCGATGCGAGCCCCGGCGCCGCCGACCCGGACGCGCGGGTCGCCCGCGCGCAGCGTCACCGTGAGCTCGCCGGAGCGGCCCAGGTCCTCCCCCTGGTGCAGGGTGAGGACGGCGTCCTCGGGAACCAGGCCCAGCTCACGGGCGTACGCACCGAACGCGGCGGCCGCCGCGCCGGTCGCGGGGTCCTCGACGACGCCGCCGACGGGGAACGGGTCACGGACGTGGAAGACGGCGGCCGACTCCCGCCACACCAACTGCACCGTGGTCAGGTCCAGGCGGTGCATCAGCGCTTCGAGGCGCGCGAAGTCGTACGCGAGGTCCGCGAGGCGGGCGCGGGTCGCCGCCGCGAGAACGAGATGGCGGGCACCGGCGAACGCGATCCGGGTCGGGAAGGCCGGGTCGAGGTCGGCGGCCGGCCAGCCGAGCGCGGCGAGCGCCTCCGCGAGGTCGGCACCGGCGATCTCCTCGACGTGCGGCTCGACACTGGTGAGCGTGGCCCTGACCGTTCCGCCCTCCTCGGTCACCTCCACCGGCACGGTTCCGGCGCGCGTCGCGAACACCAGCTCCCCGGGGCCGATCTGCTCGGCAAGCGCGACGGCGGTCGCGACAGTGGCGTGCCCGCAGAACGGCACCTCGGCCTTGGGACTGAAGTAACGGATGCCGTACGCCCGCCCCTCCCGGCCGCCCAGGCCCTCCGGAGGCGCGGTCAGGAACGCGGACTCCGAGTACCCGAGGTCGGCGGCGATGGCCAGCATGTCACCGTCGTCCAGGCCGGTGGCGTCCAGCACGACGCCGGCCGGGTTACCGCCGGCGGGGTCACTGGAGAAGGCGGTGTAGCGCAGCACCTCGGGCCGCGGCGCATTTGTCGTCATGCTCGCGGCAACATGGGCGAGGCATGGCCTATTCCGCGAGTGACCTGACGGGGGCGGGCGCCCGCCCGTGGGCGGGGACCCGCAGAGGCCGTGTCGCGGACCCGGCGGCCATCGGCTACGTGGCGTCCGTCCGGAGGTCGTCGTCCCGGTCGGTCGCCAGTGCGGTCGGCAGTGGCATCCCGTACTTGTCGCACAGGAAGCGGGTCTGGCAATACCGCGCTGGGCGTCGGCGGCGACCCTGCCGAGGACCGCGGAAATCATGCCGGCACCGATGGCGCGCAGTCCGGTCTCGCCGGTGGTGGCGAGGTAGCCGGTGCCTACCTTGTCGGCGGCGACGGACTCCTCCGCCAGATGGAACACTTCGCCAACGAGTGGTCCGTGAACGGGGTCCCGGAGGACTGAGCGGACATCTGCCTACGCGAGAGCCCTGCCGTTCGACAGAAACCGACAGGGCTCTTCCGGCCGTTCGAGCGTCAGACGCCCCGCTCCGACGAGGCCAGGCCGACGAACCCTGCCCATGCCTCACGCGAGACCGAGAGGATGGGCCCCGCGACGACCTTGGAGTCACGGACGTGCACGACTGCGGAACCCGGCGCGACCTCCACACACTGACCGCCCTCGGTCCCGCTGTAGCTGCTCTTGAACCAGGCGAGGCCGGATGTTGCGGTCGCGGACTCAGCGTTGTTCATAGCGTCCCCAGCAACCCTTCAATGAACTTCTTCGACTCTCGCGGACTGAGAGCCTGTGATCGGATGATCCCATAGCGGGCCGAGGCGAGAGCTGTCTGTTCCGGGTCGGTCTCAAGAGCGCTGGTCGCATGTGTCTCGGCGTACACGAATTTCTTGCCGTCCTTGCGGGTGACCACTGTGAAGGGTCCGTTCACGCCTGCGTTTTCCTCGCATTCGGTCGGCATGACTTGGATCTCGACGTTCTGCTTCTGACCGACGAGGAGAATGAGCTCCAGTTGTCCGCGCAGTACGCCCTCGCCGCCGTAGCGATGCCGCAAGACCGCCTCGTCCATCACGAAGCTCAGCAGAGGAGCGGACCGCCGATCGAAGATGTCCTGCCGAGCCAGCCGAGCGGTCACCCGCTGCTCGACCGTTTCCGGGTCCAGCGGCGGGCGCCGCATGGCGAGCAGCGCCCTCATGTATTCCTCGGTCTGGAGTAGTCCGTTGACCACGTGGGTGTCGTACATGAGGAGCTCAAGGCACTCCTTCTCCAGCACCGCCATCCCCTGGAAGAACACCGGATACTGAGCCCGTTCCACCTGGTCCTTCCACAGGCACAGCAACCCGCCCGCCCCCAGCACCTCATCCGCGCGCTCGATCGTCCGGGGCGACGGGATCCTCCGCCCCTGCTCGAACGCCGCGACCGTGGACGCCGAGTAGCCGAGCCGCCTCCCGAACTCCTCGCGCTCCAGGCCCTCCCGCAGCCGTAGCGTCTTCAGGGTCTGCCCGAACGCGACCACGACCCCGCGCCCGGCCTCGTCCTCCGGGCGCCGCCCGGCCGCGTCGTCGTTGTCCCAGCCGTCCCCGAGACTCACGACCGGCCCGGTCTCCGCCCCCGCGTCCTCGCGCTCCGCCATGTCCGCCATCACCGCCTCCTCGACCCAACGCCCCCGCAGGGAACGCCGTTACGGCGCACAGCGCCTACGCCCCCCGACACCGCGCGTACAGGCGCGCTCTGTCGCTGCGTCACCGCTGGTTACGCTACGCGACCAACGGCACTGTGATCGGCATGACGGCAAAACCCATCAATCGCACCGCCATCGCCCAACCCACCATCCCGCACGCCCTCTTAAGCCCCGGCGCCACCAGCACCTCGCCCCCGGAGCACACCTTCGAGATGCGCTTCACCTCCACACCCCGCGGAGCCCGCCTCGCCCGCCGCCTGGCGGCCGTCCGCCTGGACGGGTGGGGGATCCCGTATGGCACCGACGCGCATGACGCGGTCGTACTGATCGTCGCTGAGCTCACCGCGAACGCCGTGCGGCACGGACACGTCCCCGGCCGGGACTTCCACCTGCGCCTCCACGCCCCGCCCCACGACCGCGTCCTGCGCGTCGAGGTCACCGACACCCGCGGCGAACGCCTTCCCCGTCGCCCCGCCGTTCCGCAGGGCGCAGCCGACACCGAGGAAGAGGCCGGCCGGGGGCTGCTTCTCGTATCGCAGCTCGCCGCCCGCTGGGACTGGCACCCGCGCCCGGACGGTCCGGGCAAGACCGTCTGGGCGGAGTACGTGTTCGCGGCATCACAGCGTCAACCAGGCTGCTAACACGGGTTATCGACCGCTCCACACCTAAGCAGCCCAGCCCGCTCCTACGGTTCCATCCGTCGACAGGTACCGGCGGCCCCACCGCCCCCGGCCTGTCGGTGCTCGCCCCTTCCGCACCAGTACGGAAACCACGGGAGACACCACATGGACGCGACGGAACCGGACCCCACCCACGTCCTGCCGCTGCCCGACCTCGTCGAGGCCCGGTTGGCCGCCGACACGAAGCTCAGCGTGGCCGCGAAGGCCCTCGTCCGCGAGGCGCTCGGTGGCTCCGAGGGTGCCTGCACCACGGTGAGACGACCGCCGTCGAAGCCAAGCTGGCCATAGAGGGCGACCCGTCGCCGAGCACCCTCGCCCGTACCTGGACCGGTGACGCCTTCACCGACTCACGGGCCGTGCTGAAGCGGCCGGGACAGGGCGTCGTACCGCCGGAGCAGTCCGGCTGGGAGCAGACGATGCGCGCCCACCGTCCGTTCCTGTCGTACGCCGACCTCGGCAACATGATCAGCGGCAAGCCGTCCGAGTCACGCCCAGGTGTGCGCCTGGCAGGCGACCGTCGCAGCACTCGTCATGGAACTCGCCGCGCCCGTGGGCACCGTGGCCTTCCCCCAGCAGAAGGGCGTGCGGCAGGCGCCGCGCGACGAGACGCCGACGGAGGCCGACGTCACCCTCCATGCGGTGACACCGAGAACAGGGACTGTGCCTCCGGCAACTGACGAGACGTGATAATTCTGTGAAGGGGACCGGACGCCATGCGTCCGGTGCGGCCGGAGGGCCGTGAGGGAGGGGAAGTACATGGGAGCACCCGCGCGCAAGGAAATCATCGCCTTGGAGCAGAAGAAGGTGGATTTCGCCTACGACTGCTATGAGGCCCGGCTGGCGCAGATGACCGGCGACTTCGTGGCCAAGGCATCGGCCAGCGGAAAGGACAGTGTCGTCAACCGGATCAAGGCCGAGGAACAGGCGGCCGCCTACGGCGGCCTAGGGGGCGAGAGCCTGGTCATCGGCCGCGTCGACGTCAGCGCTCCCCACCAGGAGGTCGAGACCTGGTACGTCGGGCGCCGAGGGGTCTCGGACGACGAGAGCAACCGAGTCGTCGTGGAGTGGACCAACCAGCTCGCCAAGACGTGGTTCGACGCATCGCCGGAGTCGCCCGGAGACGTGGTGCTGCGGCGCCGTCTGATCTGCTCGCAGCGGGTCGTCGACGACTACACCGACGACATCGCATCAGCGGTTCCCGCACCGGCGACACAGACACCGGACAGCTCGGTTGCCGTACCGGGTACCGCGGCGGACGCACCCGGCAAGACCGACGCGGCCGCTCGCCGGCCGGCCGTCCGGAGCGGGTCGGCCGGTGGGGCAGAGAAGGCCGCGCCGGAAACCGCAGGCCGCCCGGGACCCACCCCCGGCGACATCGCCCGCATCCAGCGGCGCAAGCCCCAGCAGCCGGACGACCTCCTGCTGCGTGACCTGCAGCGCTCGCGCAGCGGCCGCATGCGGGACATCGTCGAGACGATCCGGCGCGACCAGATGGCACTCGTCACCGAGGCGCCCTCCGAGATTCTGGTCGTGCAGGGCGGCCCGGGAACGGGTAAGTCCGCGGTCGGTCTGCACCGCGTGACGTGGCTGGTGAACAACGACCACTTCAAGGCGCGGGACATCCTGGTCATCGGCCCGCACCAGCGATTCCTCGAGTACGTCGGCCAGGTCCTGCCCACCCTGGGCACCCGGGACGTCAACGCCGTGCAGCTGTCACGCCTGTGGGACGGTGACATCCGGGGCACGGACAGTGCGCGTACGCGGCTGGTGAAGTCCGACGAGCGCATGGCCGCCGTGCTGCGGCGACGTGTCGAGAACGAGTACCGCCCGGGGGCTCTCGACGACCTCACCACGCCACCCTCCTTCGAGGGGGACGAGCCCGCGTTCGTCGTCACCGCTGCCGGCACGACCCTGCGTGTGGTGCGCTCGGAGATCCTCACCGCCCTCGAGGAGGTCCGGCAGGGCGGAGGGTCCTATCGCGAACGGCGCGACCGTTTCCGCGGACTCGTCGTCGACCTGCTCCTGCGCGAGCTCGTCGCCGTCGCACCACGCCGTAGTCGCGACCACACGATCCGTCGTGAACTGGAGCGCAACCGGCGGGTGGAGCGCCTCATCGAACGCGTCTGGCCGTCGCCCGGCCCGGCGGAGGCCCTGCGCACCCTCTACGACTCCCCGCAGCTGCTGCGGGCCTGCGCCGAGGGCATCCTGGAGGACGTCGAGCAGGATGCCCTGCAGCGCCCCCGCGCGGCCAAGGCGGACGAGGAGCCGTGGACGCTCGACGACCGCGTCTGCCTCGAAGAACTCCGGTACCTCATCGCGGGCGAGACTCCGCGCCATTACGGACACGTCATCATCGACGAGGCCCAGGACCTGACGCCCATGCAGGCCCGTTCCCTGCGGCGCCGTCTCGCGGCCGGCGGTTCCATGACGGTGCTCGGCGACCTCGCACAGGCCACCGGCCCTCACGCCTACACCGACTGGGACCGCCTCGGCACGCTTCTCTCCGACCACGGAGACTGCAGGCTTGCCGAACTGAACACGAGCTACCGCGTTCCCGCCGAGATCATGCGCTTTGCCGCGCCACTGGCCCGCGCCGTCGCACCCACGCTGCCGTACCCGGAGGCGGTTCGTGCGGCCGGGGACGACGCCGTGCGACTGGTCGAGACCGAACCGGGCTCGCTCGTCGCCGAGACGATCGCCCATATCGGCCACCTGACCGGCACCACCGACGTCCAGAACCTCGTGCGTTCCGTGGCTGTCATCGTCCCCGACGATTACGAGGCCACCGGTGAGATCGACCGCGGACTGGACGAAGCCGACGGCATCACGGCCGAGGAGCGCCAGGCCATCACCGTGCTTCCGGCCTCGCAGGCCAAGGGCCTGGAGTTCGACCACGTCCTCGTCGTCGAACCGTCGGCCATCGCGGGCCACGAACCAGCCGGCCTGCGCCTGCTCTACATCTCCCTGACCCGAAGCACCCAGAGCCTCACGATCATGCATTCATCTCCTCTTCCAGCGGTGCTGACCGGCGCCGACGACCGCCCCGAGCCGTTCCCGACCCCGCCCTCGGAGGGCGCGGAAGCGGCCGGCACCCTCGAGATCGGCGCAGAGCTCCGGGTGCGGGTGGTCTCGATCAGCGGAGGCCGGTACAAGGCCGAGGCCGTTCAGGGTGCCCACGCGCTCCCGTTGTACGTGGCCGTGCGCAAGGACGCCGTGGCGCCGGCCATCGGAACCGAACTGGACGTGTGGGTGATGCGCCGGACGGCGAACGCCACCTTCGTCACACCCGATGACTCCGGCCGCCAGCCCATCTCCCCGACCATGCTGAGGCGCTATCTGGACGCTGTCGGTGTCGTGGACGAACTGACCCGCGCCGCGGCCCCGGACGACGCCCGCGCCAGGGTCTCGGAGCTCAAGGGCATGGCGACCCGCTGCATGAAACTCGACCAGCGCGACTGGCTGGACGTGTGGCGCGTTCTCGGCTCCCCCGACAAGGCGAGTCTCGGCCGCCTGCAGAACCTCGCCGTGAGCACCAACCACGCTTTGAAGGCGGGGACGTTCGACCCGGACCTGTTCCGGGCCGAGCTGGCGAGCAGCGGATGGGCCGACGCCCTGACGACCGCGCGGAAGGTTTTGGAGGAACGCGTGGCCGTCGTGGAAGGCCAAGTGGCTCTGCCGGAAGTCACCGAGGTCGAACCTCAGATCGGCATCACTCAGACCGACATCACGCAGACCGCAGAGTCCGAAGAGAAGGAGCCCGGTTCCATGGCCACCGTCGCCCAGAGTCCCCAGCAGGCCGGGGACCTGCTCCACCACCTGGAAGAGGCTGTCACCGCCGACCGGAGGTGCAAGACCCACGAAGCGGTGCGTCTCGAACTGATGGCGGCTCTGCTGCGAGCCGACCTGCAGCCCGAGAACTCCGCGCTCGTGGACGTCAGCTGCGTCACCGAGCAGGGGCTTTCGCTCTACGAGGTTCTCGGCGCCGGCCAGTCGTCCCACGCCGAACTGCGTGCGGGAGCGGCCCGGCTCCTGGAGATCGAGTACGCCCTGTCGGCCAAGGGCGACCGCCGCTACCTCGTGCTGTCCGGGCCGCCCGGGGAGGCCTGGTCCGCCCAGGCCGTCCGGGACGTGTTCGGTGTCGACGTCATCTGGCGGACGCCGGCAGGCTGGGACGGAAACGAGGCGAAGGCGGCCCTGGGCGGCGAGTAGGGGCGCCGGGCGGCCAGGGCGTCAGCTCGGATCCTCGACCACAGAGAACACCGCCCCCTCCGGGTCCGCCACCGTGGCGACCCGGCCGTGCGGGCTGTCGTGGGCCGGGTCCAGGATCCGGCCGCCCAGTTCGGTGACCTGAAGCAGCGTTTCCGCGGTGTCGGCGACCTGGAAGTACGTCAGCCAGTGGGCGCCCCGGTCGCCGGGCAGGGCATGGCCCAGGCCGCTCAGGCCGGCCACCGGCCGGCCGCCGGCGCGCAGGGTCACGTGGTCGGAGTCGGCGGAGATCTCCGGCTCCTCCTCGTAGCCGAACACCGTCTCGTAGAACTTGGCCACGGCGGTGGTCTCGAAGGTGAGCAGCTCGTTCCAGGCGGGGGTGCCCGGGACGCCGCTGATCGACGTGCCGAGGTGGGCCGCGCCCAGCCAGATGCCGAACACCGCCCCGGAGGGGTCGGCGGCGATGGCCATCCGCCCGGCCTCGGCCGCGTCCAGCGGGCCCACGGCCACCGTGCCGCCGCACAGGCGCACCTGGTCGGCCGTGGCGTCCACGTCCCGCGAGGCGAAGTACGGCGTCCAGGCGACCGGCAGCCGGCGGTCCGGGGGCAGGTGGCCGATGCCGGCCACGTCGTGGCCGTCCAGCAGCGCCCGCACATACGGGCCGAGCTGCTGCGGGCCCGGCCGGAACTCCCAGCCGAACAGCGTCCCGTAGAACCTCTCGGTCGCGGCCAGCCCGTGCACCATCAGGCTCACCCAGCAGGGTGTGCCGGGCGCGCGCCGTGCGTGCGGGCCGGCCGACCCCCGTGCCTCGGTCATCGATCACTCTCTCCCCGGCCCTCACGGGGGCCGTGTCGCTTCCGCTTGCCGGAAGGGGTGTGCCGCCCACGCGCGCACACCCGTGCCGGTACCCGCGTCCTCCGGGGTGCCGCACGCCGGGCCGCGCCGACCGCCCGGGGCACCGGGGAAGGATGTCCGCTCCGCCGTCTCCCGTCGCTTCCTGACGATGGCCGGCGAGTGTCCGACAGTTGTACAGCCTGTGCCCGATCCCGTACGCCGGGTGATCGGACCTGTCCGGCGGGAGAGTAGCCGGACCTGGACGCCGGGGCCACCCCTGACGTAAGGATGACGCCATGACAGCCATCATCAGCGCGACCGAACTGGCTCACGAGATCGAGGGGGAGACCCCGCCCGTCCTGCTGGACGTCCGCTGGCAGCTCAGCCTCGCGAAGGCGGCGGGCGAACCGGAGTTCGACGGCCGGACCGAGTACGCGGCCGGGCACATCCCCGGCGCGGTCTTCGTCGACCTGGACCGGGAGCTCGCCTCTGCCCCCGGGGAGGGTGGCCGCCATCCACTGCCCGATCTCGCGGAGTTCGGCGCGGCCATGCGCCGCGCGGGTGTGTCGGCCGCCCGGCCGGTCGTCGTGTACGACGGCGGGGTGGGCTGGGCCGCCGCGCGCGCGTGGTGGCTGCTGCGCTGGACGGGTCACCCGGACGTGCGGTGTCTCGACGGCGGGTTGCCGGCCTGGCAGGGCCCGCTGTCGACCGGGACGCCCGAGCCGGCCGAGGGCGACTTCCGGCCCGCGCCCGACCCCGCCGGGCTGCTGGACGCGGACCAGGCGGCCGCCCTGGCCGGCTCGGGCGTACTGCTGGACGCGCGCGCGGGGGAGCGGTACCGCGGTGAGGTGGAGCCCATCGACCGGGTCGGCGGCCACATTCCGGGCGCGGTGTCGGCACCCACGACCGAGAACGTGGGCCCGGACGGCAGGTTCCTGTCCGCGACGGACCTGCGGGACCGCTTCAAGGCCCTGGGGGTGTCCACGGACGTTCCGGTGGGCGTCTACTGCGGCTCGGGCGTGTCGGCCGCCCAGGAGGTGCTGGCGCTCGCGGTCGCGGGCATTCCGGCGGCCCTGTACGTCGGTTCCTGGTCGGAGTGGTCCTCGGACCCGTCCCGTCCGGTGGCGGTGGGCCCGGACCCGCGGTAGGCGACGAGAAGTGGGGGGCCCGGCGGCCTCGACCGCCTTGGCGGACTCGGTCTTGGCGGCCGCGGTCTCCTTGGCGGCCTGCCGGCCCGCTTCCTTCGCCTGCTCGGCCAGT
>NZ_JBEYRK010000038.1:0-84841 GCF_040704065.1 Streptomyces sp. NPDC047869 | reverse complement strand
CACACGCCGCAACGACGCGCACAGAAAAGCCGATCACGGCCACTGTCAACCATCAGCTGGGACCGAAGTGTCAAGCATCTACCGGGACCGGACACCACCAGCTCCAGCGACTGAGTTACAACTTTCTCTACTGGTTCAAGCCCCGGCTGCGCTCCGCTCCGCCGGGCGCGCTCCCGGCTCCGTGCCGGGCGCCGCTCCTGCCTTCGGCCCGCTCCGCCCGCGCTGCGCCGACGCGCGCCCACATATGGATAGGGCCCGAAGGCCATGAGTCGAGCACCGCAGAGAGGGGGCACGGTCAGAACATGCCTCCGGCGGGGGCGCTCAGGCTCCGAGATGGCGGGGGCGCCGTTCGCGGGTGCCGGCCGAGTGTGGCGTGCGCGGTGTGCTCCCATCCCGTCCGCCATCGACCCAGGCAGAGCCGAGCAGTCGCGGCCCAGGGCGTCAAGGTCGTTCGTCCAGCAGGGCGCTCCACCTTGACGCCCTGAACCACGCCCGCTCCACGGTGTGTGGGTCGACGGCAGACGGGACGGGAGCTGGGGCGAGTGGTGGGTGACGGGAGGATGGCTGCCAGGGGTAGCCTTCCCGTCCGTTCGAAGGTTTCTGGAAGGTTCCCTATGCACGCCATCGTTTTCCTGCTGCGGAGCGCACTCGGCCTTGGCGCCTGTCTGGTGTTCGCGTGGGAGCAGGACCGCCAGGCTTCGGGGCCGGGTTGGAGGAAGCCGCGAGTCTTCGCTGCGGCTGTGGCTGGGCTACTCGCCATCGTGTTGACCGCCTACGCCTAGAAGCCGCCGCTGGCCGTGCCCTTCCCGTGCCCGTTGAGTCGGGAAACAGCGGGGAGTCACGGGCGCTGGCGGACACTGGGCATGAGAACGGACCCCGACCGATTTACCTGTTCAGGGTCCGTTTCTGCTGGCGGTGGGTGTGGGATTTGAACCCACGGTGACTCGCGCCACGACGGTTTTCAAGACTCCATCGACTCCAGGGGGTGTAGCCCGCCAGGTTCCGGCATTGTGTCCCGTGGTCGAGCGCTGAGATCATTACGGCGAGTGCCTAGGAGAAGGCGCCGGGGAGGGTCGTGTGTCGTCCGTCGTTCTTGTAGTCATTCTCGTGATGGCGTCGCTACTGTGCATGATCGGCGTATTGGCCATGACGACTGGGCGCATCGCACTCCCTTGGGTGCGCAAGAGAGTGAAACGGCCTCGCGTATGGGGTGCTGGGACGTTGCTGATCGCGGCGAGCCTCACGGCGGCGTGGCTGGTGCCCTTCCATGGCCAGAGCCTGCTCTGGCTCGCTGGCCTCGTACTGACTTGCGGGGCCCAGGGCCGGCGGCATCGGGAGACGCCCCGGGGGATTGATCTGTCAAGAACAGCGCCGACACCTGACTGTGAGGATGTCCGTGGTGCCGCCCGAGACGGTCTGACCCGCCAACTGACCGACGTGCGAGCTGTCTTGTTGATGAAATGTCGGCCGACTCGGGTGGTGCCGCCCTGCGCGCGGCCGGTCGGGCGTTTGTGACCTCATAGGAGCCCGGCCAAAGGTCCCATCACAGTCTTGTCCTCCCGCCCGACCGGCGCGTGCCATCCCTCATGCGTCGCACGGAAGGACAGCACTCATCAGCATGGCAGACGAGATAACGGTGATCGGCGGCGTCGACACCCACACCGACTTCCACCAGGCCGCAGTGATCGACTCCATCGGCCGGCACCTGGCCACCGAGGCGTTTCCCACCACTCATGACGGCTACCGTCGACTACTGGAGTGGCTTCGCTCGCACGGCGACGTCATGGCCGTCGGTGTCGAGGGCACCGGCGCCTACGGCTGCGAACTCGCCCGGCTGCTGCGGGCAAACCAGGTGACCGTGATCGAGGTGGACCGCCCGGACCGACGAGCCCGCAGGGCCAACGGCAAGTCCGACCCCGTAGACGCCTTCGCCGCGGCGACAGCCGTACTCTCCGGCCGGGCCAGCGGGACCCCCAAGACCCGCGACGGCATCGTGGAGGCCATCCGCGCCCTGCGAGTGGTCCGCCGTTCGGCCGTCAAGGCCCGCACACAGATCATCAACCAGATCCGCACCCTCATCATCACCGCACCGGGCGAGGTCCGTGAGCGGCTGCGCACCCTGGCCCCCGCCGAGCTGATCAAGCAGCTGTCACGGTCCCGGCCCGGCGCGGACACCCGCGATCCGGCCTGCGCGGTCAGGATCGCCCTGCGGCGTCTGGCGCGCCGCCACCAATACCTCACCGCGGAGATCGCCGACGCCGATGCTGAGCTGAAGTCGCTGGTGGTCGAAGCGGCACCCTCGCTGGTCGCACTGTCTGGAGTGGGCATCGAGACCGCCGCCCAGCTCCTGATCACCGCCGGCGACAACCCCGAGCGGCTCACCTCGGAGGCATCGTTCGCGCACCTGTGCGCGGCAGCCCCCATCCAGGCCAGCTCGGGCCGCACCAACCGGCACCGCCTCAACCGCGGCGGCGACCGCCGGGCCAACCACGCACTCCACATGATCGCGCTGGTCCGCATGCGCTACGACCAGCGGACCCAGAACTACGTCGCCCGCCGCACCTCCGAAGGCATGTCCAAGAAGGACATCCTCCGCTGCCTCAAACGCTTCATCGCCCGCGAGGTCTACAGGCACCTCACCCGTCCCCACCACACACCGAAACCACTCACACAGACCCCTTGACGGCCTATAGGAGCGTCATCAACCGGCCGGACGAGGCGTGATGACTGATCCCGACAGCGCCGGCGGGGACGGTGGTGATGCGGGTACGAGCTCCAGGGCCGCGCGGTGCAGGCTCCCCCGGTCCGGCGGGCCCCCGAAAGTAGATCGTCGCCGCATGGCTCTCTGACATGGTCCGTTTGAGCGAGCCGCGGCTGGTGGCCCGGCGCGGGTTCGTAGCCGCGCCCGTCATGCGTGTTCGGCTGGGTCCCCTCGGCTCTGTCGGTGGCCGGCCCCAGGTTTACGGGGCCGCTGGTGGAGCGTGCTCGATGTGGCGTGTCCTGGCGCGGTGGGAGGAGCCCCTGATGTCTTGGCGGAACATTCAAGCGGTGGATGCGGTCTCCGGTGTCCGGAGATCGTGGCCGGGGCGGCTCCTGGCCGTGGTCGGCTTGGCGGCTATCGCTGGGATGCTGTTCCCGGCTTTGCCCGCCTACGCCGGAAGCACGCATGTGCCGTGCTCGGTCCAGGCCCTCGTAAAGGCGATCAGTGCGGCCAACGCTTCACCGGGTGCCGACACTCTCCGGCTGGAGCGCAAGTGCACCTACCGGCTGCTGACACCCAACAATGCCGGCAATGGCCTGCCGACCATCACCAGCCGGATCACTATCGACGGCAATGGCGCGACGATCACGCGAGCCCGGTCCGCTCCGGATTTCCGCATCCTCCACGTGGGTGTTGCGGGCGACCTGACACTTAACAAGACCACCATCAGCGGCGGGGTGGCCACAGACTGCCCTGGGGCCCCTTCGCCTCCGTTCCCTCCTGGGATCGTCTGCGGTGGCGGTATCGACAACCAAGGCGTCCTGACCGTGAATCACAGCCGGGTGATCAACAACGCCGCCAGCTCCGCTGTCTACGTCGAGGGCGGTGGCATCGACAGTGACGGGCCCTCGGCGACCTTGAACGACACCGAAGTCAGCGGCAACACCGTCCAGTACACCGGCACCGAGGTGAGCGTTGCCGCGGGCGGCGGGATTGCCAACGACGGTCCGGTGACGATCAACCGCAGCAGAGTGCACCACAACACCACGAGCGTCAGAGCGAACACCGGCAGCTTCGCGACTGGCGCTATCGCAGTGTTCGCCCAGCTGACGATCAAGGGCAGCACCATCAGCGACAACCGCTCCAGCGCCCCGGGCGGTACTGCACGCGGTGCAGTGAACAACTCCGCCACGGTGACCGTGACCGACACCATCTTCCGCAACAACACCGCTGATGCGCCGCACGGCACCGCCAACGGAGGAGCAGTCGCGAACGGCGGCACGATGTCCCTGACCGACTCCCTGATCACCGGCAACACCGCGACCGCCAAGGACGGCACTGTCACGGGCGGCGGCATCAGCGTCAGCCCCGTCGGTGACCTCACCCTGAGCCGGACCACTGTGCGCGACAACGCTGCCACGGCCTCCGGTGGCACTGCCCGAGGCGGCGGCATCAGCAACCTCCTCGGCGGCACCGTCAGGACCGATCAGTCAGGGATCACCAAGAACTCCGCCAGCGCCCCGGGCGGCGGAACCGCGCAGGGGGGCGGCATCTTCAACGCCATTGGCTCCACCACCTTGAACAAGAGCACTGTCACCGACAACAGAGCCGGTGACGGGGGCGGCATCTTCAAGGCGTCCGGCACAGTCACGCTCAACGACACCCTCGTCAAGCGCAACCACCCGAACAACTGCGCTCCGCCCGGCAGCGTCCCCGGCTGCACCAACTGAGCCAGCCTGGAAACATGGAGCAGCCCCGGATCGAACTCGTAGCGCGGTAGTCATCGCCGGTGCTGTACAGCATCGAGGTACAGCAACCCCAGCAAACGACTATGACTGACGGCCACTCTGATGGACCGAATGGCGGCCTGTATGACCCTCATCGACCGATCTCTATAGAGCTACGGATCAGAAGGTTGCAGGTTCGAATCCTGCCGAGTGCACACAGGTTGAAGGCCCCGGAGAGATCCGGGGCCTTCTGCGTTTCCGGAGAAGTGCCGAACCCGCCGCGGCCCGCCGGCGCCGGAACGGGCTCGCGGGGGAGGCGGTTGCTCAGCACTCCTCCTGGGGGTCGTTGCGGTTCAGCTTCTCCAGGTACTCGTGGGCCAGTGCCGTCGCCCGGGTGAACCAGTCGGCGATGACCGACAGCTCCTCGGGGGAGTAGTCGGCGAACAGGGCCGTGACGCGCTGGTAGTGGCCCGCGTACACGGCCTCGACGCGGGCCACCGCGGCCGGGACGGGTGCCACCCGGACGCGGCGGCGGTCGGCGGGGTCGGGGCGGCGGGTGACGTAGCCCGCGCGTTCGAGGCGGTTGAGGATTCCGGTGACCGCGCCGGTGGTCACGTGGGCCCGGGCCGCGAGGTCGCCGGCCGTGAGCAGTTCCTCGCCCGCCTCCAGTACGAAGCCGAAGCAGGTGAGGTCGGTGACGTTCAGGCCCAGCCGCCGGGCCAGTTCCTGCTGGCCGATCAGGTGGGCGGCGATGAGGTGATCCATCGCCGACAGCGCCTGCGCCGGATCGGCGGGCGGTCGGGGCGTGCCGTCCATCTTCCTTAATCCCTTAGCTCGTGAGATATTCGGTGTGTAAATGTCTTAGCCCGTGAGGGAACTTCTGTCGCTGTCGCTGGAGGCGGCCTTATGAGTCTGTACGACGAGGGTCACACGATGGCCGGCTGGACCGGCGCCGGCGTCGCTACCGCCGGCAGCGGCGTGCTGGGGTGGGGCGTGTGCGCGGCCTCGACGGCGGGGGTGGCCGGCGGCCTGGCCGTCGTCGCCGCGAGCGTCCTGGTGACCTGGGCGCTGCACCTGTCCGGCTGGGGCAAGCCGCCGGGCGTGCGGCCGCGGGCGCAGTGGGGCATGCGGGACCGCGACACCCTGGCCCGCGCGGGACACCCGGACTGCGTCAGCTGCCGCCTGGCGGGACGGGGGCGGCGGAGCGGGAACGTCATGGTGGCGGTGCCGGGTGAGGCGGGCGCCGCGTCGATGCCTCTGTCTTCCGTCGAGTGAACGTGCCGTCGACGCGGGCGGTGTCGGTGTTCGGTGTGCCGGGCTCCCGGAGCGGTGACGACCTGCGGAGCTTCCGGTTCGAAGCGGCTTCGAGGGCGGTGGGAGTGTGCTGCACGAGCACACTCCCACCGTTCTCTCGGGTGAGCAGGGCTTCCAGGGCACTGTCAGTGCTCCCCCCTACCCTCAAGAGTGATGGGACGCGTGTGGAAGTGCTCGGGGCTGCGGTGGACGTCCGGTGGTCCCGTGCTGGTCTGGGACGGGGGGCGGAGCAGTGGGCTGTCCTGGGGGAAGAGGGTGGCCTTCGCCGTGCCGGAGGGGGCCGTGCGGCGGTGTGTGGGGGCCCGGGGGAACGCGTGTCCGGTGGCGGCCGGGGTGCCGGGGCGGAGCAGGGGGGCCCGGTGCGAGGAGTGCGCGCGGCTGGACCGGGCGCACTCGGTGGCCGCGGACACCCTCGCCGATGATCCGCGGCCGTACCGGGTGTACCTGGCCTGGTTCGGGCCCGGCATGGTCAAGGTCGGGATCACCGCCGTGGAGCGCGGTCCGGCCCGGCTGCTCGAACAGGGCGCCGTCTGTTTCACCTGGCTGGGTGCCGGTCCGCTGATGGCGGCCCGGCGGACGGAGGAACTGCTGCGGGCCGCGCTCCGGGTGCCGGACCGGATCCCGTACGCGGACAAGCGGGCCGTGCGGACGGCGTTGCCCGGGACGGCGGCCGAACGGGCGGCCGAGGTGGAGGAGTTGCACGCGCGGGCCGTCGCGCTCGGGGGGTGGCCGGAGTCGCTGGGCCGGGAGCCGTGCCGGGTGGTGGACCACGTGGAGCGGTTCGGGCTGCTCACCCCGGCGGCAGCGGCAGCCGTCGGGGAGGTGGTGGAGCTGGTGCCGGGCGGGGCCGTGAGCGGGGAGCTGGTCGCGGCCGCCGGGCCCGATCTGCATCTGGCGGTCGGCGGCCGGCACGGGGTCGTCGTCCTCGACACGCGGCTGATGAGCGGGTGGGAGGTGGTTCCCCGGGCGTCGGACTCCGGTGAACTCGGGCTGCCGGTACGAGAGTTCGCGAGGGAGCCCGACGGGTTGTTCTGAGGGCGCGGGAGCGGATGGGCGGTTCCCAGGTGTTCCCTGAGAGCCGCCTGTGTGTTTCTCAGGAAAATCACAGACTGGGGAAAGCGTCTTCTCAGAGGACCCCGACAGGGTGTCCACCATGACCACGATCTCGCCCCAGGGGCGCACCGAACTGCTGAGGCCGGACGGGAGCCCCGTCCGCGTGCTTGTGGTGGACGACGAACTGTCGATCACCGAACTGCTGAGCATGGCTCTTCGCTACGAGGGCTGGCAGATCCGGAGCGCGGGCGACGGGCAGGGTGCCATCCAGACGGCCCGCGAGTTCCGGCCCGACGCCGTCGTCCTGGACATGATGCTGCCGGACATGGACGGGCTGACCGTCCTCCAGCGGCTGCGCCGCGATCTGCCCGACGTGCCCGTGCTCTTCCTGACCGCCAAGGACGCGGTCGAGGACCGGATCGCCGGGCTCACCGCGGGCGGCGACGACTACGTCACCAAGCCGTTCAGCCTGGAGGAGGTCGTGGCCCGGCTGCGCGGGCTGATCCGGCGCTCCGGCGCCGCCGACCGGAGGTCCGACTCCATGCTCGTCGTCGGTGACCTGACCCTGGACGAGGACAGCCACGAGGTGTCGCGGGGCGGGGACAACATCCACCTGACCGCGACCGAGTTCGAGCTGCTGCGCTTCCTGATGCGCAATCCGCGGCGCGTCCTCAGCAAGGCGCAGATCCTGGACCGCGTCTGGTCGTACGACTTCGGCGGGCAGGCCAACGTCGTCGAGCTGTACATCTCCTATCTGCGCAGGAAGATCGACGCCGGCCGGGAACCGATGATCCACACCCGCCGTGGGGCCGGTTATCTGATCAAGCCCGCCGTGTCATGAGCGGACGACGACGGCCGCGTCCGCGGAGACGAGCGGGACAGCCGCGCACCCTGCGGACCCGGCTCGTCGTCGCGTCGGTGGTGCTGATCGCCGTGGTCTGCTCGGTGATCGGCACCGTCACCACGCTGGCGCTGCGCTCACATCTGTACGACCAGCTCAACGGGCAGCTCGACGAGGTCGCCGCACGCGCGTCCGGCTCCTTCGGCCCGCCCGGCGAGGAGCCCGGGGGCGGCATGGCACCGGGCGGGCAGAGGCCCAAGACCCATCCCCCGGTCCTGACCAGCTTCGTCACCAAGGGCCCGCAGCCGCAGGGCACCATCGCGGCCGTGGTCGAGAACGGTGTGATCACCGACGCCGAGCGTGGCAAGCAGTCCCCCAGCGATTTCGAGATGGAACCGAAGCCGCTGACCAAGGCGCAGATCGCCGTCCTCCAGGCCGTTCCGCGGGAGGACGGGGGACAGCACACCGTCGACGTCCCCGGCCTCGGCACGTACCGGGTCGAGTACCGGACCGGCGACAACGGCGCCTACTACGTCGCCGTACCGACGGCCTCGGTCGACAACACGATCGACACCCTGATCCTCGTCGAGATCAGCGTCACCGCGGCCGGTCTCGTCGCCGCCGTCATCGCCGGCTACGCGCTCGTCGGCGTCGCCACCCGACCCCTGCGCAAGGTCGCCGCCACCGCCACCCGGGTCTCCGAACTGCGCCTGCACACCGGCGAGGTGAACCTGAGCGAGCGGGTGCCCGACGCGGAGTGCGACCCGCACACCGAGGTCGGCCAGGTGGGCGCCGCGCTCAACCGCCTGCTCGACCATGTGCACGGCGCGCTGCACGCCCGGCAGCAGAGCGAGACCCGGGTACGGCAGTTCGTCGCCGACGCCAGCCATGAACTGCGCACGCCGCTCTCCTCCATCCGCGGCTACGCCGAGCTCACACGGCGCGGACGCGAACAGGTCGGACCCGACACCCGGCACGCCCTCGGCCGTATCGAGTCCGAGGCCGGACGGATGACCCTGCTCGTCGAGGACCTCCTCCTGCTCGCCCGGCTCGACGCCGGACGTCCGCTGCAGTTCGAGCAGACCGATCTCGTGCCGCTCGTCGTCGACACCGTCAGCGACGCCCGCGCGGCCGGCCTGGACCACAACTGGCGGCTCGACCTGCCCGACGCACCGGCCCCGGTGTCCGCGGACGCGGCCCGCCTGCAGCAGGTGCTGGTCAACCTGCTGGGCAACGCCCGCAACCACACCCCGCCGGGGACGACCGTCACCGCACGCGTGCAGCGGCGCGGGGCGTGGATGTGCGTCGACGTCGAGGACAACGGGCCGGGCATCCCGGCCGAGTTGCTGCCGCACGTCTTCGAGCGGTTCGCCCGCGGGGACTCCGCCCGCTCGCGGGCCACCGGGTCCACCGGCCTGGGGCTCGCCATCGTGCAGGCCGTCGCGGCCGCGCACGGCGGCGCCGTGACCGTGGACAGCGTGCCGGGGCGGACGGTCTTCACCGTGCACCTGCCCGCGCTCGGCCCCACCGAGGTGCGTCCGGACCCCGCGACGAACTGGGAATCGCACTCACAGGCACAGCACAGTGCCGCCACATGGGTGGAACAGGGCGCCTGAGGAGAGTCGGTGCCATGCGAACCGACTCTTCTCCCGGCACCCTGCCGGCACGGGAGCACCTCCCGGCCGGAAACGCCGGTACGCCTGTCCTGGACGTAGTGATCCCCGTCTACAACGAGGAGAAGGACCTCGAGCCGTGCGTGCGCAGACTGCACGAGCACCTCGCGCGCACCTTCCCGTACGCCTTCCGCATCACGGTCGCGGACAACGCCTCCACGGACGGCACCCCGCGGGTGGCGGCACGGCTGGCGGAGCAGCTTCCCCAGGTCACCGCGCTCCGGCTGGAGCAGAAGGGCCGCGGCCGGGCCCTGCGGACGGTGTGGTCCGCGTCCGACGCGCCGGTCCTCGCGTACATGGACGCCGATCTGTCCACGGACCTCAACGCCCTGCTGCCGCTGGTGGCGCCGCTGATCTCGGGCCACTCCGACCTCGCGATCGGCTCCCGGCTCGCCCGTGCCTCACGGGTCGTGCGGGGGCCCAAGAGGGAGTTCATCAGCAGGGCCTACAACCTGATCCTGCGCGGCTCGCTGCAGGCCCGCTTCTCGGACGCGCAGTGCGGCTTCAAGGCCATCCGGCGTGATGTGGCGCAGGTGCTGCTGCCGCTGGTGGAGGACACCGGCTGGTTCTTCGACACCGAGATGCTGGTGCTCGCCGAGCGGGCCGGGCTGCGGATCCACGAGGTGCCGGTCGACTGGGTCGACGACCCCGACTCGACCGTGCACATCGTGCGGACCGCGACCGACGACCTCAAGGGCGTGTGGCGCATCGGCCGGGCGCTGGCCACCGGCTCGCTGCCGCTGGACCGGCTCACCCGGCCCTTCGGGGACGACCCGCGCGACCGCGACATCCAGGACGTGCCCCGCGGTCTTGTCCGCCAGCTCGTAGGGTTCTGCGTGGTCGGCGGTCTGTCGACGCTGTTCTACCTGGTGCTGTACAGCGTCTTCCGGCAGTTCTCCGGCTCGCAGATCGCCAATGCGCTCGCGCTGCTGGTCTCGGCGGTCGCCAACACGGCCGCCAACCGCCGGCTGACCTTCGGGGTGCGCGGCCGGGGCGGTGCGGTCCGGCACCAGGCGCAGGGCCTGGTCGTCTTCGCCATCGGACTCGCCCTGACCAGCGGCTCCCTGGCCGCCCTGAACGCGGCCGGCGGCAGCCCCGCGCACTCCACCGAGCTGGCGGTGCTCATCGCCGCCAACCTCGCGGCGACCGTGCTGCGCTTCCTGCTCTTCCGGGCCTGGGTGTTCCCGGACCGCCCGGAGGACGGCCCGGTCTCCACCGTGGTCGCCGCGCACACCCCGTCCGCGCACACCCCGTTCGCGCACCTCCTGCCCGCGACGGCCCACGCCACGGCGTCCTCGCCGACGTACGCCACGGCGTCCTCGCCGACGTACGCCACGACGTCCGTGCCGGGCCACGCCACGACGTCCGTGCCGGGCCACGCCACGACGTCCGTGCCGGGCCACGCCACGCCCGCGCCAAACCGGCCGGAGGGGCCGCTCCCACGCCGCCCGCTGCCGCACCCGGCGTACGGCCCGCACCAGACCACCGCCCAGGTCCGCGCCGGTGAAGCCGCGGACGGCACCTGGAGGGACGGCACCATGCCGCTGCAGCCGGTGCGCCCTCACTACACCGCCCCGGGGGACCCCCGATGACCACGCACTTCGACCATCCCGCCCAGCAGGGCGCCCCCGCCGTCTGGGGCCCGCCCCCCACGGCTCCCCCGCCGGCTCCGGAGGCGGCCGAGCCCCGCCGGCCCATCGTGTCCCGGGTGTGGCGCGGCCGCCCCGAGGACCCGCGCTGGGCGCGGCCGGCCTTCCTCGGGCTGCTGGCCCTCACTCTCGTCACCTACCTGTACAACCTGAGCGCCTCCGGCTACGCCAACTCCTTCTACTCGGCGGCCGTCCAGGCGGGCAGCAGATCCTGGAAGGCGTTCTTCTTCGGCTCGCTGGACGCGGGCAACGCCATCACCGTCGACAAGCCCTCGGCCTTCATGTGGCCGATGGAGCTGTCGGTGCGGATCTTCGGCCTGAACTCGTGGGCGATCCTCACGCCCCAGGTGCTCATGGGCGTCGGCACGGTGGCGGTCGTCCACGCCGCGGTACGGCGCCGGTTCAGCCCCGCCGCCGGTCTGATCGCGGGCGTGGTGCTCGCGCTCACCCCGGTCGCCGCGCTGATGTTCCGGTTCAACAACCCGGACGCGCTGCTGGCCCTGCTGATGTCGCTGGCCTGCTACTTCGTCGTCCGTGCGGTGGAGGACGGGCGGACCCGGTGGCTGGTGTGGGCGGGTGTCGCGATCGGCTTCGCGTTCCTAGCCAAGACCCTGCAGGCGTTCCTCGTCCTGCCGCCACTGGCGATCGTCTACGCCGTCTGCGGTCCGGTCCGGCTGCGCAAGCGGCTGGTGCAACTGGCTCTGGCGACCGTCGCGCTCGTGGTGGCGGGCGGCTGGTGGGTCGCGATCGTCGAGCTGTGGCCAGCCTCCTCCCGCCCCTACATCGGCGGCTCGCAGAACAACAGCTTCCTCGAGCTGACCTTCGGCTACAACGGCCTCGGCCGGATCAGCGGTGACGAGACCGGCAGCGTCGGCGGTGGTGGCGGCGCGGGCGGCTCCGGCCAGTGGGGCGAGACCGGCTGGGACCGGATGTTCAACTCCGAGATCGGCAGCCAGATCTCCTGGCTGATCCCGGCCGCGCTGATCCTGCTGGCCGCCGGCCTGTGGGCGACCCGCAGGGCCCGGCGGACGTCGGCCACGCGCGCCTCGTTCCTGGTGTGGGGCGGCTCGCTGCTCATGACCATGCTGGTCTTCAGCTACATGGCGGGCATCTTCCACCAGTACTACACGGTGGCCCTCGCCCCCTACGTCGCGGCCGTCACCGGCATGGGTGCCGGGCTGCTGTGGGAGCGGCGCCGGGAGACCTGGGCGTCGATCACGCTCGCCGCCGCCGTGGTGGCCGCGGCCGCCTGGGGCTACGTCCTGCTCAACCGCACCTCCGACTACCTGCCCTGGCTGAGGTGGCTGGTGCTGGTCGGCGGCCTCGCGGCCGCGTTCGGGCTCGTCTTCGCCGGGCGGATCTCCCGGCGACTGGCCCTCGGCGCGGCGGCGGTGGGGCTGGTGGCCGTGCTGGCCGGCCCGGCGGCGTACACCCTCAGCACGGTGAACGCGGCGCACACCGGTTCCATCCCGACGGCCGGTCCGGCGGGCGCGAACATGATGGGGTTCGGCGGCGGGCGCCCCGGCGGAGCTGACGGCGGTGGCATGCCGGGCGGCTTCGGCGGCGGGGCACCGGGCCAGGGGCAGCAGGGCCAACAGGGCGGGCAGGGCCGGCCGAACGGGAACCTGCCGGGCCAGGGCCAGGGTTTCCCTGGTGGGGGCATGCCGGGCCAGAACGGCAACACCCAGGGCCAGGGGCCGCGGAACGGGAACGGCTTCCCGGGCGGCGGTGCCATGCGCGAGGGCGGTCGCGCGGGCGGCGGTGGCGCCGGCGGTCTGCTGGACGGCGCGCAGGTCGGCTCGGCGGCCAAGCAGCTGCTGGAGACGGACGCGGGCGAGTACACCTGGGTCGCCGCCTCCATCGGCTCCCAGAACGCCGCGAGCTACCAGCTCGCCACCGGCGACCCGGTGATGGCGATCGGCGGCTTCAACGGCACCGATCCGTCCCCGACGCCGGCCCAGTTCAAGAAGTACGTCGCCGAAGGGAAGATCCACTACTTCATCGCCGGCGGTGGCATGGGCGGCAGCGGCAGCGGCAGCGGTTCGGCGTCGGAGATCAGCTCGTGGGTGCGGAGCAACTTCAAGAAGGTGACGGCCGGTTCGGCCACCTTCTACGACCTGACGAAGAGCGCCTGACGAAGACGGGCGATGAAGACCGCCGTACACCGCGGGGCCCCGGCCGCGCGGTGTGCGGCACGTCCGTTTCCCCCGGTCGGGTCGGCTCCCGCACGGACCGCCTAAGAGCCTGCGGCCCTGGGTATGCGTGCCGCTGCGGGCGGTGTGCGGTCGGCCGCGCCCAGGCGGCGGAGCCCCGTACCGACACGGCCGCGCGCCCCACGTCCGGGGCGGTGACCGGAGTTCGAGAGAGGTGCGTCGGTGGCCAGGACCGGTGACGGGTCTGCGCGGGGCAGTGTCTGGCTGGAGGCGAGGACACGGCGCGGCGGACGGGGTGGCCAGCCCTCGGGCCTGGACCGGGAACGGATCACCGCGGCCAGTGTGCGGCTGCTGGACGCCGAGGGCATGGCGAAGTTCTCCATGCGTCGGCTGGCGGCCGAGCTGAGCGTCACCGCCATGTCCCTGTACTGGTACGTCGACACCAAGGACGACCTCCTCGAACTCGCCCTCGACGCCGCCTACGGCGAACTGCGGCTGCCGGACCCGGAGGACGACGGCGCCGACTGGCGGGAGCAACTGCGGGCGCTGGCCGGTGAGTACCGGGCGCTGCTGGTGCGCCACGCCTGGCTGTCGCCGCTGGCCGGGCGGTACCTCAACATCGGCCCCAACTCGCTGGCGTTCTCCCGCGTGGTCCAGCGGGTCGTGCGCCGCGCCGGGCTGCCCGCGCACGGAGTCACCGGCGCCATCTCGGCCGTCTTCCAGTTCGTGTACGGCTACGGCACGGTCGAGGCCCACTTCCTGGCCCGGACGGCGGACACGGGACTGACCGCGGACCAGTACTACCGCCAGGCCATGTCCCTGGTCGCCGAGGACCCCGGGACCGCCGAGATGTTCCGGGAGTCCCGGGAACTGATGGCGGCCCGGGGCGGCGACACGGTCCGCGAGATGATGGACCGGGACTTCCGCTTCGCCCTCGACCTGCTGATCGCCGGCATCGAGGCGATGGTCGCCAGGGGCTGACGGCGACCGGCCGGTCGCCGTCCCGGAGCCGCGCCGGGAGACCGGCCGTTCGCCGCCGACGGGCCGTGGGCCCCGGCTAGTCGCCCTCCGCCAGCCGTGCCGGGAACCCGCCGGTCGCCACCGGGCCCCAGCGTTCCGGTGTCACCCGGATGATGGACTTGCCCTGCTTGCGCATCGCCTCGCGGTACTCGTCCCAGTCCGGGTGCTCACCGGCGATGTTGCGGTAGTACTCGACCAGGGGCTCGACAGAGTCGGGAGCGTCGATGACCTCGGCCGTGCCGTCGATCTGGACCCAGGGCCCGTTCCACTCGTCGCTGAGGACGATCAGGCTGACCCGGGAATCCCGCTTGGCGTTACGGGTCTTGGCGCGCTCGGGGTAGGTGGAGGCCACGATCCGGCCCGCGTCGTCCACCCCGCAGGTGAGCGGGGAGCCCTGGGGGCTGCCGTCGGTCCGGCGGGTGAGCAGGATGGCGCGGTGCCTGGGGCGTACGAAGTCCAGCAGCTCGGCCTGCGATACACGGGTGTTCGTCGCGATGTTCGGTGCCATGGACGCAGCCTAGGGCGAGCGGGGCCCGGTCAGCCCGACCCTGCCGGGCACAGGATCATCCGGGAGTCACTTCACCGCAACGGAGCAGCTAAAGTGCAGATGTCGTGTGCTCGCAGTCAGGAATGTGCTGCGGAGCTCTCCTGAGCATGGCCCTATGGCCATGACACCCGAGAGGTTCGTGGTGGCTTCCCCTGACTTTTTCGACGTGACCCGCTTTCCGGCCGGCCTGGAGCTGGCGGAGGCGCTCACGCTGGCGGCTCGGCAGCTGCATGAGACCACCACCCCGCAGGCCACGCTGAGCACCGCCGTCCGGCTGGCCGTGGAGCTGCTGCCCGGCGCCGAGCACGCCGGGGTCCTGGAGATCGACCGCGGAGAGGGCCGCCGTACGGTCGCCTGGACCGACGACATCGTGCGGGACGCCGAGGCCCCGGAGCTGCCGCACTGGGAGCGGCTGTGGACCTCGCCGGTGGTGCGGCTGCCCGACGACGCCGAGACCGAACGGGGACCGCTGGCGGACCTGGGGCTGCGCTCGGTGCTGTCGCTGCGGCTGCGCGCCGACCGGCGCCGGCTAACCGTGCTCACCGCCTACTCCGGCAAGCCGCGCGCCTTCGACGACACCACCGCCCGCCTCGGCCGCCTCTTCACCGCGCACGTCAGCCTCGCCCTGAACGCGGTGACCGTCCATGAGCAGCTCACCGAGGCCATGCACACCAGGGACCTGATCGGGCAGGCCACCGGTGTCCTCATGGAGCGTCTCGACATCGACGCGGCGGCGGCCTTCGAGAGCCTGGTGCGCGCCTCGCAGCGGGAGAACGTCAAACTGCGGGACCTGGCCCGGCGCATCGTGGGCGCCACCGACAACTGAGCCACCGGAAACGACGACGGCCCGCGGCCACTGCAAGTGGCTGCGGGCCGTCGGCCGTTCGCGTCAGGCGGCGGGCAGTGACTCGCCCTGGACCGCCTGGATGTCCAGTTCGACCCTGAGGGTCGTGCCGATGGCGGCGATGCCCGCCTGGAGGACCTGGTTGTAGTTCATCGCGAAGTCCTCGCGGTGCAGTTCGGCCGTGGCCCGGAAGGCCGCTCGGGTGCCGCCCCACGGGTCGGCGCCGGTGCCGAGGTAGGCCAGGTCCAGATCGACCGGCCGTACCACGCCGTGCATCGCCAGCTCGCCGTGCACGGTCCAGCGGTCCGGGCCGGCCACCGTCACGCCCGTGGAGCGGTAGGTGATCTCCGGGTGCCGCTCGACGTCGAGGAAGTCCGCGGACCGCAGGTGCGTGTCCCGCATGCCGTTGCCCGTGTCGACGGACGCGGCCCGGATCGCCGCCTCGACGCGGGACTTGGTCACGTCGTCCGGTGCGATCTCGATGGTTCCGCCGAACTCCGTGAACCTGCCGTGCACACTGGAGATCCCCAGGTGCTGGGCGACGGCGGCGACGGAGGAGTGCGCCGGGTCGATGGTCCACGGGCCGGGCGGCGGCAGTTCGGTGCCGCCCTGCCGGGCGAGCGTGACGGTGCCGACCTCGGCCCGCCCGCTCGCGGTGACGATGGCGCTTGAGGCGGCGGGCGCGTAGCCGACGGCGGTCACGATCACCGTGTACGCCCCCGGCGCCAGCTCGGTGACGTCCCGTACGGCGCCCTCGGGGTCAGCCTCGGCCCGCAGCACCTGCGTACCGGTCATGTCGGTCATCGTGACGACGGCGTGCGACACGGCCCATCCGTCCCGGGTACGGATCCTCGCGGTCAGTCCCATCCCGTCTTCTCCCTGAAAAGCCAGATAAATCGGTCGTATGAAACCGGCCCGTGACGGGCGCGTCTCTGCTCAAGGCGCGCGCCGTCACGGGCCGGGGATCGAACTACTCGCCGGGGTGGGCGAGTTCGATGTCGTGGCCGTCGACTCCGGTGCCGTTCACCGTCAGGGCCGTCGCCACCGGCGGGTAACCCGTCGCGATGACGGTGTAGTCGCCGCCGTCCAGGTCGGTGAAGGCGTACGCCCCGTCCGTCCCGGTGGTGGCCGTGCCGACCACGTTGCCCGCCTGGTCGACCAGGGTCACGCGGGCGTCGGCCAGCGCGCCGTGCGGAGCCCGCACGACACCCTGCAGCCGGGCGCCGGCGTCCAGGTCGACCTCGATCCGGGTGACCCCGGTGGTGGCGACCTCGACCGGCAGCGCGCGCGGCCGGAACCCGCTCGCGTTGACCGCGACGGTCACCGCGCCCGGCACCAGGTCGGTGAAGGCGAACTCGCCCTGCTCACCGGTGGCGGCGGTGGCCAGCAGGTCCCCGCGCACATCGGTGACGATCACCATCGCGTCCTCGACCGGCAGCGCGCTCCCGGTCGAGCGGACCACACCGGTCAGCCCGCTGGTGCCGCTGAGCAGGATGTCGTAGGACAGCGGCTCCTCGCCCACCACGATCGTGGAGGCCTGCGGCTGGAAGCCGTCGGCGGAGGCGATCAGGACGTACGAGCCGGTGCCCGGCGCGTCCACCGCGTAGGAGCCGTCGGCCTGGGCGACCGAGCGGCCGAGCTGGCGGCCGGACAGCGAGATCAGCGTGACCGCGGCCTGCGGGACCGGGGCGCTCTCGGCGCCGCGGACGAATCCGTGCACCGGGGTGCCGCCGCCCGTGCCCGGCTCCGCGACCGTGGCGACCGCGGTCACCTGCTGCGCGGCGGCCGCCGCGGCGGTGCCCTCGGACCCGGTCCCGGTGGTCGCGGCGACCGCGGCCGGGATCGTCTGCGCCTCGGCGACGACCGGGGCGGCGGCCGGGTCCAGGGCGGGCGCCCCGGCGTCCGCGGCCTGGGCCAGCGCGCCCTTGGTCTTCAGCGGGACTTCCTTGATGAACAGCGTGATCAGGAAGGCGACGGCGGCGAGGGCGGCCGCGATGTAGAAGACGTCGGCGATGCCGTGGCCGTAGGCGCTCTCCAGCAGCGTCCGGATGGGCAGCGGCAGCTTGTCCATGTCGGGGATGGTGTCGGTGGAACCCGAGCCGGCCATGGCGGCCTGGTACTTGGGGCTGAGAGCCCCGATGCCGTCCGTGACGTAGTGGGTGATCCGGTGGGCCATCACCGCGCCGAGGGCGGAGACGCCGACCGCACCGCCGAGGGAGCGGAAGAAGGTGACCGTGGAGCTGGCCGAACCGAGGTCCGAGGGTGCCACCTGGTTCTGCGTGGCGAGGACCAGGTTCTGCATCATCATGCCGATGCCGAGACCCAGCAGGGCCATGAAGATGGCCATCTTCCAGTAGTCGGTGTCGTACCGGATGCTGCCCAGCAGGGCCAGGCCGGCCGTCACCAGGAGGCCACCGCTGACCAGCCAGCCCTTCCAGCGGCCGGTGCGGGTGATGAACTGACCCGAGACGGTGGAGGAGATGAACAGGCCGCCGATCATCGGGATGGTCAGCACGCCCGACATCGTCGGGGACTTGTCGCGGGCCAGCTGGAAGTACTGGCTGAAGAAGACGGTGCCGGTGAACATCGCGACACCGACGAACAGCGAGGCGAGCGACGCCAGCGTGATGGTGCGGTTGCGGAACAGGCGCAGCGGGATGATCGGCTCGCTCGCCTTCGCCTCGACGAGGACGAAGAGCGCGCCGAGCACGACCGAACCGCCGACCATCGCGTAGGTCTGCCAGGACACCCAGTCGTACTTGTCACCGGCGAAGGTGACCCAGAGGAGCAGCAGGGAGACGGCGGCGGAGATGAGGAACGCGCCGCCCCAGTCGACCTTGACCTCGCGCTTGACCACGGGGAGGTGCAGGGTCTTCTGCAGCACGATCAGCGCGATGACGGCGAACGGGACACCGACGTAGAAGCACCAGCGCCAGCCCAGCCAGGAGGTGTCGGTGATGACACCGCCGAGCAGCGGGCCGCCGACGGTGGCGACGGCGAAGGTCGCACCGAGGTAGCCGGAGTAACGGCCCCGCTCACGCGGGGAGATCATCGCCGCCATGACGATCTGGGCCAGGGCCGACAGACCGCCGACGCCGATGCCCTGCACCACGCGGCAGACGATCAGCATGCCGGGGTTCTGCGACAGCCCGGCCGCCATCGACGCGACGACGTAGATGACCAGGGCTATCTGGACGAGCGCCTTCTTGCTGTACAGGTCGGCGAGCTTGCCCCACAGGGGAGTGGCCGCGGTCATCGACAGCAGGGCGGCCGTGACCACCCAGGTGTAGGCGGACTGACCGCCGCCGAGGTCGCCGATGATCTCCGGCAGGGCGTTGGAGACGATCGTGGACGACAGGATCGCCACGAACATGCCGAGCATGAGCCCGGACAGGGCCTCCATGATCTGCCGGTGGGTCATCGGGGCGTGACCTGTGCCTCCCCCGTGCTTGGCGTGAGCCCGCACACCGGCTGGTGTGGTCGTTGCCATGGGCTTCCTTACTTACGTGCTTGCGGGTGTACGGGTGGTCTCTTCGACTACGGGCGCGGGGATCCGGACCGGGGTCGAGCGGCAGTCGCCGAAGGACGCGCGCAGGCGCGTCATCAGCCTGATGAGCTGGCCGACCTCGTCGTCGGTCCAGTCGTCGAGCCGCTCCGCCAGCAGACGCGTGGTCCGCCGGGACAGCTCGTCCAGCTGCTCCAGACCGTCGGGCGTCAGGCGCAGGATGCGCGAGCGCTTGTCCGCGGGGTCCGGGTGCCGTTCGATCCAGCCACGCGCGGCGACGTGCGCGACATGCCGGCTGGTGACCGACATGTCCACGGAGAGCAGCTCGGCGAGCTTGCTCATGCGCATGTCGCCGTGGCGGCCGAGCAGGGTCAGCACGGCGGCCGAGCCGGCCGGGCACTCGGACGGCAGGATCCGCCCCAGCTCCCGTTTCACGGCTCCGAAGGCGCTGAACTGACGCACCAGCTCCTCGTACTGCGTCTGCTCGGCCATCACACCTCCCGTATTCGTTGCTTAGGGCAACCATAGGGGAGGTTGGTTGCTGCAGGCAAACAACCAGGGGTCGACCGGCGCAAAAACTTGGCAAAGGCAAGTATTGCGAACGTAAATACGCTGGTCGGAGTGGCCGCCCGCACCCCGTCTGTCCCGGTGGACCCCCACTTGGGTCGCACCACCGGATTCGCTAGTGTCTCGGGCCATGGCTAACACCCAGGGCCCCCAGGGCAATTACGACCCCGCAGGCAGCACCCAGATGTTCCGCGCGTTCGTCGACGAAGGCCCCCAGGGGCGGCAGCAGCAGCCCGCCTCCTCCGGTCCCCGGGTCGGCCTGATCATCGGCGTCGTCGTGGCCGTGGTGGTCGTCGCCGCCGTCGCCTGGCTCGCGGTCAAGTAGGACACCCACCCGGCTCCCGGACACACGGAGGCCGCCGAGGCTGCCGCGACGGCGGCTCGGCGGCCCTGTGTCCGTGTGCCCGTCAGTCCGAGATGAGGCCCTCCCGCAGCTGGGCCAGGGTCCGGGTCAGCAGCCGGGAGACGTGCATCTGGGAGATGCCGACCTCCTCGCCGATCTGCGACTGGGTCATGTTGGCGAAGAAGCGCAGCATGATGATCCGGCGCTCCCGGGGCGGGAGCTTGGCCAGCAGCGGCTTCAGGGACTCCCGGTACTCCACGCCCTCCAGCGCGGTGTCCTCGTAGCCGAGGCGGTCGGCCAGGGAGCCCTCGCCGCCGTCGTCCTCGGGGGCCGGGGAGTCGAGCGAGGAGGCGGTGTAGGCGTTGCCGACCGCGAGGCCGTCGACCACGTCCTCCTCGGAGACCCCGAGCACGGCGGCCAGTTCCGTGACCGTCGGGGAACGGTCCAGCTTCTGGGACAGCTCGTCGCTGGCCTTGGTGAGGGCCAGGCGCAGTTCCTGGAGCCGGCGCGGGACGCGCACCGACCACGAGGTGTCGCGGAAGAAGCGCTTGATCTCACCCACGACCGTCGGCATCGCGAACGTCGGGAACTCCACGCCCCGTTCGCAGTCGAAGCGGTCGATCGCCTTGATCAGGCCGATGGTGCCGACCTGGACGATGTCCTCCATCGGCTCGTTGCGCGAGCGGAAGCGGGCCGCCGCGTAGCGCACGAGGGGGAGGTTGAGCTCGATCAGGGTGTCCCGGACGTAGGCGCGCTCGGGGCTGCTCTCGTCGAGTGCGGCCAGCCGCAGGAACAGGGACCGGGACAGGGTCCGGGTGTCGATGTCCGCCGCGACCGGCGGGGCCGGGGCGGGGGCGGTGGCCGGGTCGGCCTGGGCCGGCACGGCATCGAGGGCCGTGACGCCCTCGATGCCGTCGAGGACGTCGAGAGCGTGGAGCTCCTTGGGCGCTGCCTCGCTCGTGGGCGTGAGGACCTTCGAGCTGCCCTGGTCTGCGGACATGCCACCCCCTTTGGGTCGCGGGACGGTCGGCGGCGGTGCTGCCTTTCGAGCAACGCAGCCTTCACCTGAATACCGGCGCCGGAGCTCCGGCAAACGCGCTTCCCGCAGAATGTCACATGTCGGCAACACGCTGTAGTGACATGTCGACATGTGAGTCGTGAATAGGCCCTGGAAAGAAGGGGTCTGACGGACTTTCGACGCACAACTGTCGGGAACCGCCCCGGTGGGCGATTCGCTCTCACCGGTGAGTGATCGATCCTGCTTTCGATCCGCCGTGGACTGGCGTTTTCCGGCGTGTGCTCCCGTGCGCCGGTTATGCCTCGATGCGATTCGCGGATCGCAGCCGCTGGAAGCTACGCGCGAGTAGCCGGGACACGTGCATCTGGGACACACCGAGTTCCGCGCTGATCTGCGACTGGGTCAGATTGCTGTAGTAGCGCAGCAGCAGGATTCTCTGTTCCCGTTCCGGGAGTTGGACCAGGAGATGGCGGACCAGGTCGCGGTGTTCCACGCCGTCCAGGGCCGGGTCCTCGAAGCCGATGCGGTCGAGCAGGCCGGGCAGTCCGTCGCCCTCCTGCGCGGCCTCGAGGGAGGTGGCGTGGTACGAGCGTCCCGCCTCGATGCAGGAGAGCACCTCGTCCTCGCCGATCCTGAGCCGCTCGGCGATCTCGGCGGTCGTCGGGGAGCGCCCGAAGGCCGTGGTGAGGTCCTCGGTCGCGCTGTTGACCTGTACCCACAGCTCGTGCAGCCGGCGCGGTACGTGGACCGTGCGGACGTTGTCCCGGAAGTACCGCTTGATCTCACCGACCACGGTCGGCATCGCGAAGGTCGGGAACTGCACCCCCCGCTCGGGGTCGAAGCGGTCGATGGCGTTGATCAGGCCGATGGTGCCGACCTGGACCACGTCCTCCATCGGCTCGTTGCGGGAGCGGAAGCGGGCGGCCGCGTAGCGCACGAGCGGGAGGTTGGCCTCGATCAGCGCGCCGCGCACCCGGTCGTGCTCGGGCGTGCCGGGAGTCAGGTCCTTCAGCTCGGCGAAGAGCACCTGGGTCAGGGCGCGGGTGTCGGCGCCGCGGCGCTTCTCGGGGGTCGGAGGGGAGGGGCTGGGTACCTCGTCCTGGGGCGGCGCAGTACTGGCCGACACGGTCAACGCCACCTCTTCATCGGTCAGTCATCCGTCAAAAGCGGTCATAGCATCACAAGACATGTGCACTGTGTGCAAGCACCGCATAACGTCGTGTTGTGGTCGGACGGCGCCCAGTTCGGGGCCCGGGACGAGGAGAAGCCCCCCATCTCTCCCATGGGGGGCTTCGGGCGCGCGCGGGTCAGAACTCGTAGTCGGCGATCACCCACGTGGCGAACTCCCGCCACAGCGCGACGCCGGCCTGATGGGCCGGGTGCTCGAGGTAGCGCCGCAGCGCGTCCTGGTCCTCGACCGCCGAGTTGATCGCGAAGTCGTAGGCGATGGGCCGGTCGCTGATGTTCCAGGCACACTCCCAGAACCGCAGCTCCTCGATCTGGCCGCCGAGCGCCCGGAAGGCCTCCACGCCCGCCACGACCCGCGGATCGTCGCGCTCGACGCCCCCGTTGAGCCTGAAGAGGACCAGGTGGCGGATCATGGGGTGTACCTCAGCTCTGTGCTCCGTCGGCGATCCAGGTCATGAAGTCGCCTATGGCCTTGGCCGCGTCCGATATGCCCTCGAAGCCTATCTGGACGTAGTCGGCCGCCTTGGCCGGGTCAGTGATGATCACGTACAGCGCGAAGACCGCGAGCACGTACACGGCGATCTTCTTGGCGTTCACCGCCACCGCGGCCTCCCCTGTACCTGCTGCGACTCTTCGGTGCCCTGTTGTCGGCCGTGAGTTTATCCGCCCGCTCGTGTGTTCCGGCCGGGGAATTGTGTGCGAGTCGTGGCGGGCCGGAACGCGGTCCGGCAGGCGGGGAGTTGGGAAACCACGAGAGGCCCGGTCCATCGGACCGGGCCTCTCGTGCAGAGCGGTAGCGGAGGGATTTGAACCCTCGGTGACTTGCGCCACACTCGCTTTCGAGGCGAGCTCCTTCGGCCGCTCGGACACGCTACCGAGGGAGACCCTACAGCAAGGTGGGGCATGGTTTGAAATCGGAATTCAGCGGTCCCGGAAGAACTCCGTGAGCAGCCGGGCGCAGTCCTCGGCCAGGACGCCCTCGACGACCTCGGGGCGGTGGTTGAGCCGCCGGTCGCGCACGACGTCCCACAGCGAGCCGGCCGCTCCCGCCTTCTCGTCCCGGGCGCCGTATACCACCCGGTCCACCCGGGACTGGACCAGCGCGCCCGCGCACATCGTGCAGGGCTCCAGGGTGACGGCCAGCGTGCAGCCGGCCAGCCGCCACTGCCCGAGTTTCGCGGCGGCCCGCCGGAGTGCGAGGACCTCCGCGTGCGCCGTCGGGTCGCCGGTGGCCTCGCGCTCGTTGTGGCCGGCGGCCAGCACCGTCGTGCCGTCCGGGGACAGCAGGACGGCGCCGACGGGGACGTCGCCGCCCTCCACTGCCAGCCGGGCCTCGTCCAGGGCGAGCCGCATCGCGGCCCGCCAGGGGTCGCGCACCGGGTCGGGTGCGCCCGTGGTGTGCTCGGTGCTCAGCGGACGGTCTCCAGCACCTCCGAGGCGCCCAGGGCCTCGGCGATCGTGCCCAGCGCGTCGTCGGCCTCCAGCGTGCGCAGCTCCTTCTGGCTGATGCCCAGGTCGTCGAGGATCTCGCCGTCGCCCACCGGGCTGTGCGGCACCGCGTCGGCGGCGGCGCCGTCCGCTTCGTCCTCGTCGTCGTCGGACTCGCCGTCCTCCGTGCCGTCGAGGTCGAGGGAATCCAGGTCGGGGCCGTCGTCGGCACCCGGCTCGCGGCCCAGCAGCTCATCGGTGAGCAGCAGCTCGCCGTAGGCGCTGCGGGCGGCGGCGGCCGCGTCGGAGACGTAGATGCGAGGGTCGTCCTCGCCGTCCACGCGGACGACACCGAACCAGGCGTCCTCCTGCTCGATCAGGACGAGCACGGTGTCCTCCTCGGGAGAGGCTTCCCGGGCCAGGTCGGCGAGATCCGACAGGGTTTCCACATCGTCGAGCTCTGTGTCGCTCGCTTCCCACCCGTCTTCGGTGCGCGCGAGCAGTGCGGCGAAGTACACCGTGACTCTCCCACTGGTCATAGGCGTGCCGGTTGGGGGTCCCCCCGGCGGAGGTCTCTGGGCGGGTAGAGCTCGGCTCCGGGCCCCGCCCACTCGGAATCGTGGCAGAAACAAGACGCTCAGGGGACGTCTTCGGCTCCCTGTGTCCGGCAGTTTTGATCGTGGATCCGTGACCGGACCACGTGTGCGTCCGTTGCCGCCACCTGCGGATCGTACGCGGCCTCAGCAGCGCTCACGCACGTCCACCCGGGCAACACCGGTGCGTTCACCGGCCTTTCCCACCGGCTTGTCTTCCCACGGGTCTCTTCCCACCCGACCGTACGACGGAATCCCCCTACCAGCGGAAGGTTCGCATCCGCATGGCGTGGCGCAATCGGGCGGCCTTGGCCCGCCGGGGCTGGACGCGGTCGCGCAGCGCCCGGGCCTCGGCGAGGTCGCGCAGGAACTGGGCGCGCCGGCGCCGGCGCTCGGCGTCCGTCTCGGGCCGCCGGCAGCCTGTCGCGCTCCCGGCGTCCACGGCGGCGTCGGTCTCATGATCAGGCAGGTCAGGCACAGTCACACCACCCCGGGTCCGTCCCTCCCACTTTCCCTCGGACAGCCGGTTTGATGCCAGCGCGGCGGGCGGCCGGGCGCGGTTACTGTTATGGGCATGCGTCTCCACGTCGTCGACCACCCCCTGGTCGCTCACAAGCTCACCACGCTGCGCGACCAGCGCACCGACTCCGCGACCTTCCGCCGGCTCGCCGACGAACTGGTCACCCTGCTCGCCTACGAGGCCACGCGGGACGTGCGCACCGAGGCCGTCGACGTCCAGACGCCGGTCGCCCGGACCACCGGCGTCAAGCTCGCCCGGCCGCGCCCGCTGGTGGTGCCGATCCTGCGGGCCGGTCTCGGCATGCTGGACGGCATGGTCCGGCTGCTGCCGACCGCCGAGGTGGGCTTCCTGGGCATGATCCGCAACGAGGAGACGTTGCAGGCCTCGACGTACGCCTCACGCATGCCGGAGGACCTCTCGGGCCGCCAGGTGTACGTCCTGGACCCGATGCTGGCGACCGGCGGCACGCTGGTCGCGGCCATCCAGGAGCTGATCAAGCGCGGCGCCGACGACGTCACCGCGGTGGTCCTGCTCGCCGCGCCGGAGGGCGTCGAGCTCATGGAGCGGGAGCTCGCGGGCACCCCGGTCACGGTCGTCACGGCGGCCGTCGACGACCACCTCAACGAGCACGGCTACATCATCCCCGGCCTCGGGGACGCGGGCGACCGGCTGTACGGCGCGGCCGAGTAGGCCCTGTCCGGCGGACCGGGCCGGCTCCGGTCCGCGGTTTCCCGCCGGTGCGTGCCGGGCCCCGCGTGTCCGGCGTGATCCGCCGGACAGGCCCTGGGTCCGGCCCGTTCAGCAGCCCTTCTTCGAGGCGGCGGTCGTCCGCTCCGGTTCACTCAGCCGGGCCAGGGCCTGGTCGGCGGCCGCCCGCTGGGCCAGGCCGCCGAACTTGTCGCCGATGATCAGGTCGAGGCCGGTCCCCTTGCGGCCGGCCTCGGTGCGGCGCTCGGCGCCGGTCAGCTGGGTGGCGAGCACCGGCAGCGAGGTGTCCAGCGCGGAGGCGGGGCCGAGGAGCACTCCGGCGCCCTTGACCTTCTTGTCGTACTCCTTGGGCGCGTTGCCCACGTCACCGATCTTGAAGCCGCGCTTCTTCAGCTCGTCCGCGGTGGCCTTCGCGAGGCCGCTGCGGGTCGTGGCGTTGAAGACGTTCACGGTGATCGTGCGGGGTTCGGGCAGGGCCCTGACGGGCGCCGCGGAAGCCTTCGCGACGGGGCACTCGGCCCTGGTGCCGGTCGCCGCGGACTTCTCGCCGCCGCCGGTGAAGACGTCGATGAGCTGCAGGGTGCCCCAGCCGATCAGGCCGAGCGCGGCGACGGAAGCCACCCCGGCGGCCACAAGCCTGCCGCGTCGCCGGGGAGGGCGCATCCGAGGGTATTTGTCCCCCGTGATCCGGTACTGGCCGCCCATGCCCGGAGGAGTCAGCATGCTCATGAGCGCAGCGTAGTCCGCCCGAGCGGCGATGCCTATTAGATGATCAGCAGACGCCGCTCAGCGGAACCCGAAAGGGGCAACGGCCGTGGCGTGCGGGTCAGTCGAGTTCCAGCACGCGCGCGTGCAGCACCTGGCGCTGCTGGAGGGCGGCGCGCACCGCTCGGTGGAGGCCGTCCTCCAGGTACAGGTCGCCCTGCCACTTCACGACGTGCGCGAAGAGGTCGCCGTAGAACGTCGAGTCCTCGGCCAGCAGGGTCTCCAGATCGAGCTGCTGCTTGGTGGTCACGAGCTGATCGAGGCGGACCGGGCGCGGCGCGACGTCCGCCCACTGCCGGGTGCTTTCCCGGCCGTGGTCGGGGTACGGCCGGCCGTTTCCGATGCGCTTGAAGATCACACGGAAAGCCTACCGGTCCAGACGTTCCGGGCGCAGCCATGGCGCCGCAGTGCGACGCTGGAAATGCCGGAGCGAAGACGCTCATACCGGGCGCTTTCGGAGACAGGGGCCGTGGATGAGTGACAGCGAGACGCTCCCCGCCGAGGCCGAACGGATCCGCGCCGGATACGCCTTCACCGGCCCCGCCCTGGATCTGGGTGCCCTGCTCTCGGACGGCCGGTGCCTCCCCCGGGCGCCGGTGCGCATCCCGCTGCCCATGCCCAACCGGCACGGGCTGGTCGCGGGCGCCACGAGCACCGGCAAGACCAAGACGCTCCAGCTGATCGCCGAGCAACTGTCCGCGCAGGGCGTGCCGGTGTTCCTCGCGGACATCAAGGGCGAGCTCTCCGGCGTCTCCCGGCCGGGCGTGTCGAACGACCGGGTCCAGGGGCGCGCGGCCGAGGTGGGCCAGGCCGACCTCTTCCACGACCTGCCCGAGGTGGGCGACGTCGACCGGCCCAAGCTGGTCTTCTTCTTCGACGAGGCGCATCTGCTGTTCAGCGACGCCTCCAGGGCGTTCCTCGAGTCGATCACCCGGACGGTGCGCCTGATTCGCTCGAAAGGGGTGGGCGTCTTCTTCGTCACCCAGACCCCGAAGGACGTGCCGTCCGACGTCCTCGGCCAGCTCGGCAACCGCTTCCAGCACGCGCTGCGGGCCTTCACCCCGACCAGAAGGCCCTGAAGGCGACCGTGAAGACCTTCCCGGATTCCGCCTACGACCTGGAGGAGCTCCTCACCGGCCTCGGCACCGGCGAGGCCGTGGTGACCGTGCTCAGCGAGACCGGTGCCCCCACCCCGGTCGCCGCTGCCCGGCTGCGCGCCCCGGAGTCCCTGATGGGACCGGTGACGGTCCGGAGCTGGACCGGGCGGTGCGGGAGTCCGCGCTCCACGGACGTTATGCACAGGCTGTGGACGGCGAGTCGGCGTACGAGCGGCTGAGCGAACGGCCGGCCGTCGAGGTACCGGAGCCGGGCCGGCCCCAGGAGGAGGCGCGGGCCCCGGAGGGCGCCCGCACCCCGGAGGCGAAGGCGCCGAAGGAGGAGCCGTCGTTGGTCGAACAGGTGGTGGGGAGCGGCATGTTCAAGTCACTGGCCCGCTCGGTCGGCACCCGGATCGGCCGCGAGATCACCCGCTCCCTGTTCGGTACGGCACGGCGGAGGCGGTGACCGCCTCCGCCGGCTGATCAGCGGCCGTCCTCCTTCGGCCCCTGCGGTCGTGGGTTCGTGTCCTTCGGCCGGGCCGGCGCGCTGCGCCTGGCCTCCGCGCGCAGCAGGGCGCGCAGGACCGCGTACGGGTCTGTGGGCATGGTCGTTCCTCGTCCGGAGCTGACTGGGCCGGGGGGAGCGGCCCGGTCAGCAGCGCAGGACCACAGTCCGCAGCAGGGGTACGGCGCCCGGCGGCCGTGGCACGGCGCGGCCCGGGGGCGCCGCCGCGGGGGCGGGCGCCGGCCCGGGCAGCGGTGCGGGGCGTTCGGGGGCCCCGGCCGGGTGGGAGACGCGGGCGGGCGGCCGCGGCAGGGTGTCCAGGTGGTCGTGCTCGGAGGTGCCGGTCGCCGCGGCCGGGGCGGGCGCCGGCTGGGGCTGTACATGGGCGCCGGGCACCCACACCGCCAGGAGCAGCACGAGCACCCGCAGCCAGGTACGGCTGCGGGGGATGCGCGCGGTCCTGCTCACACCGGGTCTGTGCCCGCCCGGCCACCCCGCCGCATCGCGCCGCGCCCGGGATACGCCCGTTCGGCGTACCGCCGGCCTCACACCGTGCGCGGGACCTGACGGGCCATGCCCCGGACGCGGATCGCGGTGACGATCTCCACGATGCCTACGATCACCAGCCACCAGCCGGCGACCAGGGTCAGCACGGCGACCGAGGTGAAGGGCGAGTCGATCAGCACGATGCCGGCGACGAAGGTGACGATCCCGAGGAAGATCTGCCAGCCCCGGGCATGCATACGGGAGTCGGAGGCGGCGGCCAGGGTCTGGGTGATGCCCCGGATCAGCCAGGCGATGCCGATCCACAGGGCGAGCAGCAGGGACGACTGCATCGGCCCGCGGAAGCAGAACAGGCCCAGCAGGATCGACAGGGCGCCGCTGATGAAGGCGAGCACGCGCAGCGAGGTCCGCTGGTGGGTGCCGAAGGCGGCGGCGAGCTGGAAGACGCCGCTGATGACGAGGTAGAGCCCGAACAGCACCCCGGCGACGAGCAGGGAGGGCCCCGGCCAGATCAGCACCAGGATGCCGAGGATCAGCGAGGCGATCCCGGTGCCGAGGACGGCCTGCCAGGCGGCCCGGGAGAGGGCGTGCAGGGGGCCTTCGAGGGGCGGTTCGGGCTCGTGGTGTCCCTGTGGGGCATGGCCCCCGTGGACGCTCCGGTCGTCGTACTCACGGTCCCAGGAGGGGCCGCCGCTGGGTGCCTCGGTCATGGTTCATGCTCGACTCGTCCCGGGCGGCCCCGCCACCCGGGCGGGACCATCCGGCTGACGTCTACTTCGAGGTCTGCTTCCCGGTGGTCTTCGCCGCCTTGGCGGCCTTGGCCGCCGCCTTCGCCTCCTGCTTGTGCGCCCGTACCTTCGCCAGCGACTCGGGCCCGGTGATGTCGGCGACGGACCGGAAGGACCTCTCCTCCCCGTACGCCCCCGCCGCCTCCCGCCAGCCGGTGGGCCGCACGCCCAGCTGCTTGCCGAGCAGCGCCAGGAAGATCTGCGCCTTCTGCCTGCCGAACCCGGGCAGGTCCTCCAGCCGCTTCAGCAGCGCGGCCCCGTCGCCGGCGTCCCGCCAGACGGCCTCGGCGTCACCGTCGTAGTGCTCGACCAGGTACTGGCACAGCTGCTGGATCCGCTTGGCCATCGAGCCGGGGTAGCGGTGCACGGCGGGCTTCTCCGAGAGCAGCGCGGCGAACGCCTCCGGGTCCATGGCCGCGATCTCGTGGGCGTCCAGGTCCCGGGCGCCCATCCGGCCCGCGATGGTCGCCGGGCCCTTGAACGCCCACTCCATCGGGACCTGCTGGTCCAGCAGCATCCCGGTCAGCGCGGCGAGCGGGCTGCGCCCGAGCAGCGCGTCGGCCTCGGGGTCCTGGGCGAGGTGCACAGTCGCGTCCATGGCTCGATGGTGCCCCGGCGCCGCGCCCGGCGCAGCCGGGCGGCGCCGGGCGCGGTCACATCTCCACGTGCTCCGCGGCCGCCGCCGTCCCGCTCACCCCGGTGGCCTCCGCCGCCGCGCCCTGCAAGGGGGCCAACACCGCCGCCGTCCAGGACGACTTCAACGGCGACGGGTACCGCGACCTGGTCGTCGCAGCGCCCTACGCAGCCAATGGGACAACGGGACTCCTCGACTTGGTGAACGCTGCCCCACTGGACCCGTGGACCCCGCGGAAGGTTGCCCTCCCAGGCCCGCCGGGCGTCGCGTACGATTCGCAGCAACTTAGGCAAGGCTTACCTAAAGCAAAGAGGTGCTCCGAGGTGACCAGCGAGATCCACCGCGATGCCTGGGGCATCCCCCATCTGCGGGCCGCCGACGCCCGCTCCCTGGCCCGCGCCCAGGGCCGGGTGACCGCCCTGGACCGCGCCTGGCAGCTCGAGGTCGAGCGGCACCGGGCCCGGGGCACCTCGGCCTCCTTCCTGGGCGCGGCCGCCCTCCCCTGGGACGTGTTCGCCCGCCGCGCCCGCCTCGACGACACCGCCCGGCGCTGCTTCGGCGCGCTGGAGAGCCGGGACCCCGAGACGTCGGACTGGGTCCGGGCGTACGTCGACGGCGTCAACGAGGGCCTGGCGGACGGCGCCCGCCGGGCACCCGAGTTCGCGCGGTCCGGCCTCGCCCCGGGCCGCTGGGAGCCCTGGACCCCGCTCGGGGTCTGGCTCGCCACGCACATCCTGTTCGCCGGTTTCCCGGCCAAGCTGTGGCGCGAGGAGGCGATACGGCACCTCGGCCCGGAAGCGGCCGGCCTGTTCGCCACCGACGGCCCCGGCACCGCCGGCAGCAACGGCTGGCTCCTGTCCGGCGACCGCACCGACACCGGGCGGCCCATCGTCGCCGGTGACCCGCACCGCTTCATCGAGGACCCGGGCGTCTACCAGCAGATCCGCCTGTCCTGCCCGGAGTTCGACGTCGTCGGCCTCGCCGTCCCCGGCGTCCCCGGCATCGCCCACTTCGGCCACACCGGCACCGTCGCCTGGGCCATCACCAACGCCATGGCCGACTACCAGGACGTCTACCGGGAGCGGCTGCGGCGCACCGGCGCGGGCGTGGAGGCCCTCGGCCCCGACGGGGTCTGGCGCCGGGCACTGCGGCACACGGAGACCGTGGAGGTCGCCGGGGAGGCCCCGGTCGGGATCGAGGTGCTGGAGACCGAGCGGGGACCGGTGATCGCCGGCGGCCCGGAGGGTCTGGAGGCGGGCGTCACGGCCGACCCGCCGAACGGCCGGAACGCCGCCGACGACACCGGCCCGGCCGGGCCGCCCACGCCCACCGCCCTCGCCCTGCGCTACCCGCCCCGCGTCACGGAGGACCTCGGCTTCGGCTGCCTCCTCCCCCTGCTGCGTGCCCGCCGGGTCGGCGACGTCGACCGGGCGCTCGACGGCTGGGCCGAGCCGGTCAACGTCGTGCAGGCCGCCGACACCGAGGGCGGTCTGCTGCACCGGGTCGCCGGCCGCGTCCCCGTGCGCGCGGCGGAGAACCGGGTCCGGGTGGTCCCCGCCTGGCGCCCGGGCCACGAGTGGCGCGGCTGGCACGAGACGCCGTACGCCTCCCTGACCGACGGCATCGCCGTGATGGCCAACCAGCGCGGCCCGGCCGCCCCCCTCGGCGTCGAGTTCGCGCCGCCGCACCGCGCCGACCGCATCCGCGCCCTGCTCCAGGAGCGCCCCACCTGGTCCGCCGCCGACCTGCACACCGTCCACACCGACACCCACCTCGCCTCGGCCGGCCCGCTCCTCGACCGCGTCGCCGCCCTCGACGGCCTCACCCCCGAGGCGGCCCGCCTCCGCGACCGGCTGCTGGCCTGGGACCGCCGCATGGACGCCGGCAGCACCGGCGCCGCGGCCTACGCCGCGGTCCGCACGGCGGTCGTCCGCGGGCTCGCCGCCCACCCGGCGTTCGCCGCCCTCACCGAACCGCCCGCCTACCCCGAGGTCCTGCTCCCCTGGCTGGCCCTCGTCCCGCGTATCGGCCACGCCCTCGAACACCTGCTGACGGCCGAGGAGATGTACGGCGTCGACCGGGACGCCGTCGTACGGGACGCCCTGACGGCGACCGCCGCCGCGGAGCCGGCCGGCACCTGGTCGGACACCCACCGGCTCGCCCCCTGGAAGGCGCTGCCGGGGGAGGCGCCGTACCCGGAACCGGGCCTGGCCGGCGACCACGACTGCGTGCTGTGCACCTCGGCCGTCCCCGGCCTCACCGACCTCGCCGCCCGCGGCCCGGCCGCCCGCTACGTCTGGGACCTCGCCCGCCGCGAGGACAGCCGCTGGGTGGTCCCCTTCGGCGCCGACGGCGTCCCCGGCGCACCGCACCACCGCGACCAGCTCCCCCTTTGGCTCGAGGGGGAACTCGCCCCGGTCGTCACCGACTGGGCCCTGCTCACCCCCGAAGACACCCAGGAGAACGATGTCTGACCTGTTCGAACGGCACATCGACGGCTACGGCACCGTCCGCGTCCGCCCCCTCGACCCGGCGGGCGACGCGCGGCTGCTGCACACCTGGGTGAGCGAGGAGCGCGCCGCGTTCTGGGGCATGGCCGGCCTGACCCGCGCCCAAGTGGCCGAGATCTACGCCCACATGGCGACCCTCGACACCCACCACGCCCACCTCGTCACCAAGGACGGTGAACCGGCCGCCCTGCTGCAGACCTACGAACCCGGCGCCGACCGGGTCGGCGAGACCTACGAAGTCCGCCCCGGCGACATCGGCGTCCACGTTCTCCTCGCCCCCGCCGGACCCGCCGGCCGGCGCCCCGGCTGGACCTCGGCCCTGCTGACCGGGGTCACGGCGTACGCCCTGCTGGGGCTCGGCCGCCGCCGGATCGTGGTCGACCCGGACGTCCGCAACACCAGGGCGGTCGAACGCTTCCGGCGCGAGGGCTTCGAGCAGGGCCCCGCCGTCGTTCTGCCCGAGGTTGACGTCCCCGATGTGTACCTGCCCGAGAAGCACGCCCAACTGGCCTTCCTGGAGCGGGAGGCGGCCTTCCCGGACGATCCGGCCTGACACGCCGCCCGGGCGAGTACCGTGCGTCCGGACACACCGGGCGGCCGGTGCGGTGAGCACGGTGGCCGATCGCCGCGTACGTATGCGGAGGGCTGACGTGCCCGGGGCGCATGCGGCCGCCCGGGCCGGTGGACGGAGGGGTGAGGTGCGCGACGCACACCGGTGGCTGCGGCGGCTGACCGTGCTCGGCACGGGCCTGCTCCTGCTCCTGCTCGGCACCGCGGTCCCCGCCTCGGCCCACGCGGCCCTGCGCGGGACCGACCCCGCCGACGGCACCGTCCTGAAGTCCGCCCCGCGCCGGGTGACGCTGACCTTCACGGAGTCCGTCGGCCTGCTCACCGACTCGTTCCGCGTCTACGACCCGGAGAACCACCGCCTGCGCACCGGCGAGGCCGACCACGCCCCCGGCCGCTCCGACACGGCCCGCGTCCCGCTGCCCGCCGGGCTCGCCACCGGTACCTACACGGTGACCTGGCGGGTGGTCTCGGCGGACAGCCACCCGGTGTCCGGCGCCCTCACCTTCTCGGTGGGCAAGCGCACGGCCGCACCGGCCGCCCTGCTCCCGGACCGCGCGGAGAACCGGGCGACGACGAGCCTTTACGACATCGCGCGCTACCTCGCCTACCTGTCCGTGGCGCTCCTGCTCGGCACGGTGGCGTTCGTGGCGTACTGCCGCCCGCCCGGCCGGGCCCGGCTGTACCGTCCGGCACTGGCCGCCTGGTGGGTCCTGCTCGCCTCGACCGCCGCCCTCTTCCTGCTGAGGGCGCCCTACGAGGAAGGCACCTCTCCCGCACGGGCGTTCGCGCTGTCCTCGCTCACCCGTACGGCCACGACCCGGCCCGGTGAGCTCCTGCTCGCCCGCATGACCCTGCTGCTCCTGGCGGCGGCCTGCGTCGCGCTCCTGCGCGGGGGCCTGCGGCGGCGTGTCCCCCGCCGGGCCCTGCCGGCCCCGGCCGCGCTCGTCTCCGTCGCCCTCGCCCTGACCTGGGCGGCGGCCGAACACGCCTCGGCGGGGCCGCAGGTACCCGTCGCCGTCGTCTCCGCCGCGCTGCACCTGCTGGCCATGGCCGCCTGGCTGGGCGGCCTCGCCGCCCTGCTGCTGATACTGCGCCGGGACGCCGCGGCGGAGCCCGGTCCCGCGGGGGCGCCGGAGCCGGTGGCGCGGACCGTCGCCCGCTTCTCCCGTCTGGCCTTCGCCTCGGTGACGGTCCTCGCGGTGACCGGCGTCTACCAGTCCTGGCGGGGCCTGGGCTCCCTGGAGGCGCTCACCGGCACGACGTACGGACACATCCTGCTGGCCAAGCTGGCGGCGGTTGCGCTGCTCCTCGCGGCCGCCTCCCGCTCCCGGCGCTGGACGGCCCGCCTGGTCGCTCCGGCCCCGGCGGCTCACCCGGCCCGCGTCCCCGAGCCGGCCACCGGCCCGCCGCTGCCCGCCGAACCCCGGCCGGATCCCGGACCGGACATCCCCTCCGTTCCCGAGCCGCACCACCTGCGCCGCCCGGTACTGGCCGAACTCGCCACCGGTGTCGTCGTCCTCGTCCTGACCACCCTCCTGACCAGCACCCTGCCGGGACGGGCGGCGGCCGAGGCGGCGCGGTCCGAGGCGGCCGCACCGGCCGGCATCCCGGCCGCCTCGGTCACCACGATCCCGTTCGACGTCGGCACCCCCGGCGGCCACGGCAAGGTGCAGATCACCCTCGACCCCGGCCGGGTCGGCACGAACTCCGTCCAGGCGGTGGTCTACGGCCCCGACGGCGGCCTGGCCTCCGTCCCCGAACTCCGTCTCGCGATGACCCTCCCCGCCCAGCGGGTCGGCCCCCTGGACGCCAAGGTCACCGACCGCGGCGGCTACTGGGCGGCCGACTCCTTCGCCCTGCCGATCCCCGGAGCGTGGACCATGAGGGTGACGGTGCGGGTGTCGGACGTGGACCAGGTGACCGTGTCGAAGACCGTACGGGTGGTGCGGTGACGGTCCCGGGGGAGAGGGCGAGATGGAGCACGGCGAGCGAGTGGTCATCGAGGACGTGGAGTTCGAAGCCGCGCTGACCGTCCGGTCGGACATCGGCCTGCTGGCCCTGCACGGCTCCAAGGAGGGCGGCACGGCGGAACTGGCCCACGAGGTGGCGGCCCGCACCGGAGCGACCGCACTGGTCTTCACCCAGCCCGCCGGCACTCCGGTCCACATCCCCTCGCACCGGATGTCCGAGGCCCCCTGCGAGGCCCTGCGGAAGTTCCTCTCCCATGTGTCCCTGACCGTCTCCCTGCACGGCCACCTGCGGCCCGACGCCCCCCGCTCGGTCTTCCTGGGCGGCGCCAACCGCGCGGCGGCACTGCTCCTCGGGCGCCCGCTCGCCCTGCTCGCCCCGGCCTTCGACACCGTGACGGATCTGGAGCTCATCCCGGCCGGCCTGCGGGGCCTCAACCCGCGCAACCCCGTGAACCTGACCCGCACGGGAGGCGTCCAGGTGGAACTGCCGCTGGCCGCCCGGACCTCGTGCCCGGAGAAGGTCCAGGGAGCGCCCGAGACACCCCCGCGAGCGGTGGCGGACGCCCTGGCCGCCGGGGTCGGGGAGCTGACGGCGCGGCGGCCGGGCTGACCGGCCGCGCGAGCACTCGGCCCGGCTCACAGCTCCAGGTCGTCGAACTGTTTGAGGAGGAAGTCGACCGGCACGTGTCCGGCGGCGGAGGCCGCGCCGTCGTGCAGCAGCTGCTCCGTCCAGATGACCTTGCCGCGGCTGGTGTACCGGGTGCCCCAGCGCTGGGCGAACTGCGCGACCAGGAACAGGCCCCGGCCGCCCTCGTCCGTCGTCGCCGCCCGCCGCAGCCGTGGCGAGGTACTGCTGCCGTCCGACACCTCGCAGGTCAGACAGCGTCCGTGCAGCAGCCGTACGGTGATGGGCGGAGAGCCGTACCGGATCGCGTTCGTGACCAGCTCGCTGAGGATCAGCTCCGTGGTGAACCCGATCTCCTCCAGCCCCCACTCCCGCAGCGTCTCCCGGCAGCGCGCCCGCGCCGCCGGGACCAGCGCCGGGTCCGCCGGCACGTCCCACTCGGCCACCCGCGAGGGCGGGAACCGCCGGGTGCGGGCCGCCAGCAGCGCGATGTCGTCGGAGGAATGGGCCGGCTTCAGGGTGTCGATCACCGTCCGGCAGGCCTCCTCCGGAGTGCGGTCCCCGAACCCGTCCAGCGCCCGGCGCAGCCGCTCCATGCCGACGTCGATGTCCTGGCCGCGGTCCTCCACCAGGCCGTCCGTGTACAGCAGGAGCTGTGAGCCCTCCGGCAGGGACAGCTCGGCGGTCTCGAAGGGGTAGCCGCCCAGGCCGAGCGGCGCCGACGCCGGTACGCCCGGGCAGGCGACCGCGCCGTCGGGGGTCACGAGCACCGGTTCCGGGTGCCCGGCGCGGGCCATGGTGCAGGCGCCCGTCACGGAGTCGTAGACCGCGTACAGACAGGTCGCCCCGGTCACCACCCCTGCCTCCAGGCCCTCCGCGGCCTCGGGCGCGCCCTCCTCGTTGTCCATGCGGGCGACCATGTCGTCCAGGTTCCCGAGCACCTCGTCCACGGGCAGGTCCAGGGTGGCGAAGTTGTGCACCGCGGTGCGCAGCCGGCCCATCGTCGCCGCCGCGTGCAGTCCGCGGCCGACGACGTCACCCATCACCAGGGCCACCCGGGCGCCGGGCAGCGGGATGACGTCGAACCAGTCGCCGCCCACCCCGCCCTCCGCGGGCAGATACCGCCAGGCGACCTCCAGCGCGTCCTGCTCCGGCTGCCCGCGCGGCAGCAGACTGCGCTGCAGCGTCACCGCCATCGCGTGCTCCCGGGTGAACCGGCGGGCGTTGTCGATCGCGACCGCGGCCCGCGCGGCCAGCTCCTCGGCGAAGGAGAGGTCGTCCGGCTCGAACGGCTTCGACTCGCGCCGCCGGTAGAAGTTCGCCACGCCCAGCGGCACGCCCCGCGCCCGCAGCGGCACGGTCACCAGCGAACGCAGCCCGCACTCCAGGGCCCGCCGGGCTCGCTCCGGGTCCTGCTCCCACCAGCCGGGGGCCTTCCGCAGATCCGCCTCCAGCATGCCGTGCCCCTCCTGCAGCGTCCGCATCTGCGGGGCCAGGGGCGAGAAGTCGATCACATCGCCGACTGGGTACACCGGCACCTTCCGCCGCTCGCCGGCGATCGCCGCGCGCCGCAGATGCCGCCAGCCCTCCGCCGTCGGCTCCCACCCGCGCAGCACCGCGTCGAGCAGGTCCACCGTCACCAGGTCGGCGAACCGCGGCACCGCCACATCGGCCAGCTCCTGGGCCGTACGCTCCACGTCCAGCGTCGTACCGACCCTCACCCCGGCGTCGTACAGCAGGTTCAGCCGCTGCCCCGCGATCTCGGCCCGGCCGGTGATCGCCGCCAGCTCCGTGGTGTCCCGCAGCGTCACCACGCTGCCCCCGCGTCCGGTCCGCGGGTACGTGGGCCGCTTGTTCACCGCCAGCAGCCGGTCCCCCGCGAGATGCACCGCGTCGGTGACCGCCTCGGGTGAGGCCAGCAGCCGCTGTACCGGCTCCGGCAGGTCCAGCTCACGCACCGGACGCCCCCGCGCGTCGTCCGGCAGGCCGAGCAGCCGCATCGCCTCCTCGTTGGCCAGCAGCAGCCGGCCCTCGGCGTCGGTGATCAGCACGCCCTCCCGCACCGCGTGCAGCACCGCCTCGTGGTGCTCGTACAGCTCCGCCAGCTCACCGGGGGCCAGGCCGCGGGTCTGCTGCAGCAGCCGCCGGGACACCAGGGCCGTCCCGGTCACGGCCAGCGCCAGAGCGGCGGCGCCCGCGCCCAGGGTGATCGGGAGCTCCGGCAACCACAGCGCCGCCACGTTCCGGACCGTGATCCCGGCGGAGACCAGCCCGACGACCTTGCCCCGCGCGTCGGTCACCGGGACCACCGCCTGCACGGCCGTCCCCCTGCCCGTCGGCAGCGGCGGCCCGCCGGCCTGCTCGACGACCGTCTTCCCCCGCAGCGCCGGCCCGATGGTGCCGACGAACTTCTTCCCGATCTCGCTCGGGTACGGATAGGTGTAGCGAATGCCCTCCGTGTTCATGGCCACCACGAAGTCGACGCCCGAGCGCTTGCGGGCCGCCTCGGTCCGCGGCTGGAGCACCGCCGTCGGATCCCGGCTCTGCAGCGCCCTGGCCACACCGGGGGCACTGGCGAACGTCTCGGCCGCGACGACCGACTCCCGGCGTCCCTCCCGCAGCGCGTTCTGCGCCGCCTGGAGCACCACGGCCGCCACCGCGGCCAGCACCAGCAGCACCACGACCACGATCTGCAGCAGGAGCACCTGCCCGGCCACGGTGCGCAGGTCCAGCAGGGAGGTACGACCCCTCCGCCGGCGCCCGGCGGACCAGTGCTCCGTCGAGCCCGGAGGCTGCCCGGAAAATACCTCCATATCCCCTTGATAGCACCACTGGCCGCCCCGAGAGCGGGCGAGGCCGCCCTGCTCCGGCCGGACCGCTCGTCACAGTGGGCTGTACCGGCGTCCTCGTGATGCCGTGCCTCCCCGCCCGGTCCTCAGCGGGGTACGGTCAAGGTCCCCGCAGAGCCGGCCCGGTGTGACGGCGCCGTCCGGTGCCGCTGCCGAAGGGCGGGAAAGGGGTCTCGGATGAGCCGGGCGAGCAGCGCGCGGCCCGCGTCGGCCCGGCGGATGTGGCCGCTGTACGCGGCCGGGTTCACCACGGCCTTCGGCGCGCACGGGATCGCCGCGAGCCTCGGCAGTGACACCGAGGGTGCGGTCACCTCTCTGCTGGCACTGGGAGGACTGCTCGCCCTCTACGACGGCGCCGAGGTCGTCCTCAAGCCGGTGTTCGGCACCCTCGCCGACCGGATCGGCGCCCGTCCGGTCCTGCTCGGCGGGCTCGTGGCCTTCGCCGCCGCGTCCGCGCTGTACGCGGTGGTGGACAGCCCAGGCCGGCTGTGGGCGGCGCGCCTCGGGCAGGGCGCCGCGGCCTCCGCGTTCTCGCCGTCCGCCGCCGCGCTCGTCGCCCGGCTGAACCCGGCGGTCGGGCACGGCCGCGCGTTCGGCGGCTACGGCTTCTGCAAGTCCGTCGGCTACACGCTGGGTCCGCTGCTCGGCGGCGTCCTGGTCCGGGTCGGCGGGCTGCGGCTGCTCTTCGCCGTCCTCGCCGTCCTGGGCGCGGTGGTCGCCGTCTGGGCCGCGGCCGCCGTACCCGTCGTGGCCCCGCTGCCCAGGGCCCGGCAGACGGTACTGGACCTGGCCCGGCGGCTGACCGACCCGGCGTTCCTCGTCCCGACGTCCGCGCTGGCCGCGGCGACCGCCGCGCTGTCGGCCGGGGTGGGATTCCTGCCGGTCTCCGGCCGGGCCGCCGGGCTCGGCCCGGTGGCCACCGGTGCCGCCGTGTCGGTGCTGGCCGCGTGCGCGGCGGTCGTCCAGCCGAAGGCCGGACGGGCTCTGGACGAGGGACATCTCACCGCGCGGAGCGGACTCACGGCGGGTCTGCTGCTGGCGGCCGCCGGCTTGGGCTGCGCCATGCTGCCCGGCCTGGCCGGCGTGCTGTCCGCGGCGGCCCTGATCGGCGCCGGCACCGGCCTGATCACCCCGCTGGGCTTCGCCGCCCTGGCCTCCTCGACCCCGGCGGAACGTCTGGGCCAGACCATGGGCGCCGCCGAACTGGGCCGTGAACTCGGCGACGCGGGAGGCCCGCTGCTGGTCGCGGTGGTCGCCTCGTGGACCACCCTCACCCACGGCTACGCGGCCCTGGGCGCCCTGCTCGCCCTCGGCGCGGCGCTGGGCCCCGCCCGTCGCCGTGGCCGGGGGGAGCGGCGGCCCCGGAGCGGTTGAGGCGGGCCCCGGCTCGCTCGTCCTGTGCCGTACCGGTGCCGATTCGCCCGCTGGCCGTGCCGCTCGTCCGTGCCGCTGAGTCGGACCGCCGCAGTGGCCCCAAAAATCGAACACGTGATTGAATTCGGTCATGCGAACGTTTCCCGACGACCTCGCGCAGGCTCAAAAGGAGTGGAGCGCCACGTACCGGCAGCTCGCCGGACATCCTGGCCGCACCGATCTGCGCCGGCGTCTGTACCGGCTGTCGACCCAGACGTTCTTCCATCCGTACTGGCAGTGCAGGCGTCCCGGCCCCGCGGCGTGGTGGGAACTGCGTGAACTGGGGCGGGCGGACGGGCCCGTGAACGAGCGGCTTCACCGATGACGCGCTGGAACGCGGGCCCTGATGTCCCGGACGAGTCCGAAGGCGCGTCCTCCGGGCCGATCCGTGTGACCGTGCATCCGCCGTCGCCCTCAGGAGGCCGACGCGTGCGCGTGGACGGGGAATTCCTCGGCCTGGCCCACAACATGGCCGACATCGTCGAGTTCCTCCGCCGGGCCGGACTGGAGATCGACCCGGCGGACGTGGCCGCGGCCCCGTGGATCGACTGGCGCGGAGCGGGGCCGCAGTGGTGGGGCCCGGAGACGGCCGGCTGACGGCTGCCGGCCGTCGGGTGTGCTCACAGGCGAGGTCGGGAGGATGCCAATCGCTCAGGCCGGCAGTGCGGCCTCCAGTTCTGCCGGTTCCACCGCGTCGAGCTCGACCGCCGTGGCCTCGGCCGAGTCCCGGATCGAAGCCGGGCGGCCTGCGCCCGGTACCGGGATGACCGACGGAGAGGTGTCGCCGCCGCAGCGGGCCAGGGCGCGGGCGATGAGGAGTTCGTTGTGGCCGCGCTCGTCGGCGTGCCAGTGGTGGCTGTCGGCGGTGTCGATGAGCGTGACGCCGGCGTCGAGGGCGGCGTGGACGGTCGCGCGTCGGCCGCGCGGGAGAAGGTGAAGCCCAGTCGCTTGGCGCGGGTGTTCCTCGCCGTGCTGCGCGACTGCGACCACCCCTCGGTCGTGACGCTGGTCCAGGCCCTTCGGGAGCAGGTGGCGGCGGCCGGCGGGAGATGACCTTCAGGAGCCGCCCGGCTTCGGAGACGACGACTGAGACGGAAAACGTCGAAGGCCCCACTGCGAGCAGTGGGGCCTTCGACATCGTGCCCGGTGAGGCACTGGCGGAGGATACGAGATTCGAACTCGTGAGGGGTTGCCCCCAACACGCTGTCACAGTGACCGACAGGTCCGCTGGCCGTCGGCCCCAGCGAGTGTCAGTCCTGGTGCCTGGCGGCGTCGATCTCGGTGATCAGCGCCACGATGCGGGTCTTGATCTCGTCGCGGATGGGCCGGACGGCCTCGACACCCTTGCCGGCCGGGTCCTCCAGGGCCCAGTCGAGGTACTTCTTGCCCGGGAAGATCGGGCAGGCGTCGCCGCAGCCCATGGTGATGACGTAGTCGGACGCCTGGACGGCCTCGGTGGTGAGGATCTTCGGCTTGGCCTCGGAGATGTCGACGCCGATTTCCTTCATGGCCTCGACCGCGGCGGGGTTGACCTGGTCGCCGGGGATGGAACCGGCGGAGCGGACCTCGATCCGGTCGCCCGCGAGGTCGGAGAGGAATCCGGCGGCCATCTGCGAGCGCCCGGCGTTGTGGACGCAGACGAACAGTACGGAGGCGAGCGGGCTGGAGGACATCGGTTCTTCCTTCATGAGCGGACCGAGCGGGCCTCTTCGGACCGTCGCCGTCGGTACGTGGGATACGGCTCCCTTGGATCAGCCTGCACTGGTATCAGTCCAGGCTGATGTGAAAGTATCAGCCCATGCTGACGTCAGTCGATACTGATCTGATTCGGGTGCTGGCCGACCCGCTCAGGCTCCAGATCGTCACCTTGCTCGCCAAGGAGACGCTCTGCACCACGCACCTGATCGAGGAGACGGGGGCCAAGCAGACCAACCTCTCCAACCACCTCAAAGTGCTGCGCGAGGCCGGGGTGGTGGAGACGGAGCCATGCGGCCGGTTCACCTACTACCGGCTCAGGCCCGACGTCATCGCTTCGCTGGCGGGTCAGTTCGCCGACCTTGCGGAGACCGCGCGAGCCACCGCCGAGAACAACACCAAGCGGTCCTGCCCCTGAGTCGGCCTCCGTCCCGGCGCAGCGTCCCGTCACCATTCGCACGCATCGAGGAGACCTGTTGAGCGCCACCGAGGCCGCTGAGCACGAAAGAGCAGAAGAGTCCCCCATAGCCCCGGCCGACCGGCCTCAGCCTGCCCCAGGTGCCACCCCGCCCCAGATCCCTCCGCTGCTCGCCAGGGCGGCGGCCGAGCTGGTCGGCACGGCGGCACTCGTGGCGGTCGTGGTCGGCTCCGGCATCCAGGCCACCGAACTGACCAAGGATGTCGGCCTCCAGCTGCTGGCCAACTCCACGGCCACCGTCTTCGGCCTCGGCGTCCTGATCACCCTGCTCGGCCCCATTTCCGGCGCACACTTCAACCCGGCCGTCACCCTGGCCGAGTGGTGGACCGCCCGGCGTGGCGGCGCCGGCGTGAGCCTGCGCGAGCTGGGTGTCTACGTCCCCGCGCAGATCGTCGGCGCGATCGCGGGCTCCATCCTGGCCGATGCGATGTTCGGCGAGCCGCTGGTCAAGTGGTCCACCCACGACCGATCCGACGGGCACCTTCTTCTCGGTGAGGTGGTTGCGACCGCGGGGCTGATCCTGCTGATCTTCGGTCTCGCCCGCACCGACCGGCTTCACTTCGCCTCCGTCGCGGTCGCCTCCTACATTGGCGCCGCGTACTGGTTCACCTCGTCCACGTCCTTCGCCAACCCGGCGGTGACAGTCGGCCGTGCCTTCACCGACACCTTCGCGGGCATCGCTCCCGGCTCGGTCGCGGGCTTCGTCGCCATGCAGCTGATCGGCGCCGTGGTCGGCCTGGCGCTCGTGGCTCTCATCTTCCAGTCGGCCCGGAAGGCTGGTGAGTGACCACGGCGTCTTGACGGGTGGTGATCGGCGGCCGTCTGTGCTCGCCGATCGCCGCAACGGGGCGAGCGTCAGACCGCAGCGGGTGCGAAGGTCAGCAGCTTGCCCATCGCTGCCAGTACCGACGGCTCGACCCGGTAGTACACCCACGTGCCGCGCCGCTCGGAGGTCAGCAACCCGGCTTCCTTGAGCTTCTTCAGATGGTGGGAGACGGTCGGCTGGGAGACGCCGACATCAGAGATGTCGCACACGCACGCTTCCCCGCCCTCATGGGAAGCCACGGCGGAGAACAAGCGCAGCCGGACCGGGTCGCCCAACGCCTTGAACATCCGCGCGGCCGTCTCGGCCTCGTCTGCGGTGAAGGGCCGCTCGGTGAGCGGCGGGCAGCACGGCGCCACGGCGTCGGCAGGCTCAGGCTCTATCAGCGGCAGGACCCTCGTATTCGACATCTGTCTATGTTGACACATGTCGAAACCAAGAGGCCAGGGCCGGATGGCACAGCTCGGCCGCCAGGGCTTCCAAGGCTGCCACCGGTGGTCACTTTCGCCTTCGCGTCTTCCTCTGCGGGCTCGGATTCGATGAATGTCTATGTTGACGTTCATCGAATCGGGTGCCATGCTGGCGGCGCAACACATCGACAAACGTCGAAACAAGCAAGGAGTCGCCGTGAACGCGCCCGTCACCACCGAGCTGCCCGTCGTCGTCATCGGAGCCGGACCTACCGGTCTGGCCGCCGCCGCCCATCTGGTTCAGCGCGGTATCGAGCCGCTGGTGCTGGAAGCCGGTCCGGCCGCCGGTGCGGCTGTGCGCGAGTGGTCGCACGTGCGGCTGTTCTCCACGTGGGGCGAAGTGGTTGACCCCGCCGCCGAAAAGCTCCTCGCCCCCACCGGCTGGAGCAAGCCGGACGCGGGCACCTACCCGTCGGGCGGGGACTGGGCCGACCTCTACCTGAAGCCCATCGCGGACGCGCTCGGCGACAAGGTCCGCACCGGCGCCCGGGTGACCGGCGTCTCGCGCACCGGCCGCGACCGGATCGTCGACGCCGACCGCGAAGCACAGCCCTTCGTCGTCCACGTCGAGCACACCGACGGCCGGGAAGAGCGCCTGTTCGCCCGCGCCGTCATCGACGCATCCGGCACCTGGACCCTCCCCAGCCCCGCCGGCGGCAGCGGCCTTCCGGCCCTCGGCGAGCGGGCAGCCGCCGAGCACATCACCTACCGCGTCCCCGACCTCAAGGACCCTGCCGTACGCGCCGGGTACACGGGCAAGCGCACCGCCGTCATCGGCTCCGGAGCCTCCGCCTTCACCGCGCTCGCCTACCTCGCCGACCTGGCCAAGACCGACGGCACCACGGAAACGAAGGCCGTGTGGATCCTGCGCCGAGGCATCTCCGGGTCGACCTTCGGCGGCGGCACCGCCGACCAGCTCCCGGCCCGCGGCGCGCTCGGCCTGGCGGCTAAGGCAGCAGTGGACGACGGGCACGCGGACGCGGTCACAGGCTTCCGCACCGAGGTGATCGAGCGCGACGGGAACGGCCGCCTGGTCCTGGTCGCCGAGGACGGCCGCCGCCTGGAGCCGGTGGACGAGGTAATCGTGCTAACCGGCTTCCGCCCCGACCTGTCCTTCCTGTCGGAGATCCGCCTCGGCCTGGACGAACGCCTCCAGGCCCCGACCGCGCTCGCCCCGCTGATCGACCCCAACCAGCACTCCTGCGGCACCGTCTACCCGCACGGCCACCAGGAGCTGGCCCACCCGGAACAGGGCGTCTACCTGGTCGGCATGAAGTCCTACGGCCGCGCCCCGACGTTCCTCGCGATGACCGGCTATGAGCAGGTCCGCTCCGTCGTGGCCGCCATCGCCGGCGACCTCGAGTCCGCCAACCGCGTCGAACTCACCCTCCCGGAAACCGGGGTGTGCGGCGGAGCGGGCCTCTTCGACGCCCCCGAAGCAGACCAGACCGGCGGCGGATGCTGCGCCCCGGCACCCCAGCTGATCCAGCTCGGCGCGAACGCCCGCGCCGAAGAAGCTGCCGCGGGCGGCTGCTGCGGCTCGTGAGCAGTCTCAACACCCGCCGCCGCGGGGTCGCGACCGGATCGGGGGACCGGTCGCGGCCCCGCGCGGTTCTGCCTGCCCTCTGCCTCACCCAGATCACCAGCTGGGGCATCGTCTACTACGCCTTCCCCGTCCTCGACCCACAGATCAACGCTGAGACGGGCTGGTCCACCAGCGCGACCACCGCAGCGTTTTCCTGCGCCCTGATCGTCTCCGCGCTCGCTGGTATCCGCGTCGGCCGTGTACTCGACCGGCGCGGCCCGCGTACGGTCATGACCGCCGGATCGGTACTAGGGGCGGTCAGCCTCGTCGTAGTCGCCGTGGCCCCGAACCCCTGGCTCTTCGTGACCGGTTGGGCCTTGGCCGGGCTTGCGATGGCCTCCACCTTCTACCAGCCTGCATTCGCTGCACTCACACGCCTTCACACGCCACACGGGCCCAACGGCTCGCACTGCGCTGCTCATCGCTCTCGGGGGCGTCACGACCGCCGCCTTCGCCGCCGTGCCCGGCCCTTACGCGTTGGTGCTGGTCGTGTCCGTCGCGGCCGACATGGTCCGCGGAAACCTGACCCTGCTCCAAGCGACCGCCATCACCGACAGATGGGGCGCCACTCACTACGGCCGCTTGTCCGGACTGCTCGCAGCACCCGCAACCACGGCCGCAGCCCTGGCCCCCCTCGTCGGAGCCGCCCTCGCACCACTCCTCGGCGGATACATCCACCTGTTCGCGCTACTCTCCGTCGCTTCTCTGATCGCGGCGCTGCTCGCGCCCCGGACACGTTCGCATGGGGCCTGACGGCCATCGTCCGGCGTCGTCGATGCAGAGGGCTTTTGATCCGTAGCTCTATGTGGATCGGTCAGAGACGGTCATTGCAGTTGCTGCGCAGTCCCGCACGGTGGCTGCCGGACGCTTGTGGTTGCTGTACTTCCCTGCTGTACGGGGCAAGGCAGCCACCCTACCTTTGTTCCTTTATGTAGCGATTGGCGATATCTTGTCAGGTGAGTGGTCTGTTCGTCGTCCGACGAACGCCACGCGGCGGTGGGGCTCGCCGTACCCGAACCGCGGCATTCGGTGCCGCCAACAGTCCCTACTCGTGAAGTGATCTGTTGCCCCGTTCGTGGGCCCGCGCGAGTAGGAGGGTTACGGCATGAGAAGGAAGCGCATCGTAGCCCGCGCCATCTGTCAGTTCCGTGGGCGAGCGCAGGGGTGTGTGTCCGGCGCAAACGCTGCGGAGCGCGGCTGTCAGGCCGCGTGCGTGACAGCCAGGAGGGCACCATGATGCCGACGGAGAAGGCCCTGCAACTGACGATCTTCATCGAGGAATGCGACACCTGGCATCACAGGCCGCTGTACGCCGAGATCGTGCATCGGGCCCATGAGGCGGGGCTGGCTGGGGCGACCGTCCTTCGCGGTGTGGAGGGATTCGGGGCTTCCTCGGTGATGCACGGTTTCCGGCTGCTGTCGATCAAGCAGGATCTACCGCTGGCCATCGTGATCATCGACGACGAGGAGCGAATCCGCCGTTTCCTGCCGACACTGCGGGAACTGATCGACGAAGGACTCGTGATCGTCGAGGACGTCGAGGTCGTGCCTTGTGCAGTACCGCGGCAGGCGCAGGGCGGAGTAAGGGCCTGAAGGCGATGTCGGCAGTGTTCCGGCGTCCGGCGCCGACTGCCGGCTACCCGAATACTGCCTGGGCGAAGGTCAGACCGAGGAATACGGCCCCGAGTCCGGCGATGACCGAGGCCACCACGTTGGCCACCGCGAGAAACCGTGCTCCAGTCTCGGCCAGACTCAGCGTCTCGTAGGAGAACGTGGAATACGTGGTCAGGGCCCCGCATAGGCCTGTGCCCAGAAAGAGCTGCACGTCTTGCGGCGCAGCCCCGGCCAGGGCCGCACCGGTCAGCGCGCCCAGGATCACCGACCCGGTGACGTTCGCGGCGAAGGTGCCCCACGGAAAGGCGGTGTCGTGGCGGGCCTGGACCGTCCGGTCGATGAGGTACCGCATAGGGGCGCCGATGACGCCGCCCAGTGCGACGAGCAGGAACCTCATGTGCTCGCGGCTTCCCGACCTTTGTAGTGGACCACTTCGACCTCTTGTACGGTGACCAGGCCTTCGATGCCCAGCTCCTCCAACTGTGGCATGAAGGACCGGATCCTTTCCTCCTCATCGACGATGACGACCGTCGTCGGCAGGTCGTCGGCCATGGACAGCAGCCTTGTCGTATGCACGACTGAAGTCGCCCCAAAACCCTCCACGCCGCGGAACACCGTCGCCCCGGCCAGCCCCGCTTCGCGCGCGCGGTGCACAATCTCCGTGAACAGGGGCTTGTGATGCCACATGTCGGTGTCATCGACAAAGATCGTCATGCGCAGCGCGCGTCCGCTGAGTCTCATTTCGATCCCCTCATCACCAGGACAACACGGCGGGCGATGACCACGCCGATCTTCACGGCGACCATTGCGAAGACCACGGTCGCCACCAGGTAGGCCAAGGCGATGCCGGCCCTGTCCTCGCGCACCAAGCGCTCAATGTCGGCGCAGTAGGTGGAGAAGGTCGTGAAGCCACCAAGGACCCCCGTGGCAAAGAACGGGCGCAGCAACGGATGAGCGGTCCACCCCTCGGTGATCGCCACCAGGAACACGCCGATGATCAGGCACCCGACAGCGTTCACGCCCAGCGTCGTCCACGGGAAATCCGCCTTGTCCGTCGGCCACACCAACGCAGCCGCATAGCGGGCACAGGCTCCTACCGCTCCGCCCGCGGCGACAACTGTGAGCACCTGCAATTGCCTGTGACGAGCGTCCCGGCGCTGCCTCGCCTCTTCCGCGGCGGAGATTTCCACCGCGGTCGCCGCAGGATGCTGGGCTCGTTGATCACTCACGTCGTCTTCCCCCACACGCCGCTGCACATGGCCCTTGTGGGGCTACTTCTGCCCGTAACCAGCACTGACAGCGGTTGCTCAAGCGCTGCACCGCCGCCCGGCCATCAGGCCGCTTCCCGGACAAATTCCACCTTAAGCCTTGGGTCAGGTGGTGCAGCAGGGCGCCGATCACGACAACCTTGAAAACCGTCGTGCCGCGAGTTGAACGCGGTCGTAGGCGGGAGGCCGGGGCTCTCCTGCGCAGGCGCCGAGGACACACCGCCCGCCTGGGCCACCACATAACTACTCACCGACGTGATCCGCTCCGCCGCCCGACTCGCCGAGACACCCGGCCCCGTCCTCGACGGCCAGGCCTACACCTTCAGCTTCGGTGAACAGCTCGACATCCGCCCCATCCGCTCCGCCGACTTCGCGGGCACCTCGGAACTGTCCAGCCGCGCCGTGGCCGCCTACATCGCCAAGTACGCCACCAAGGGCGCCGAGACCGCAGGCACTTTGGACCGCCCCATCCGCAACCCCATCACGGACCTGATCGGCTCCGGCGTCACCGACCACGCCCGGCGCATGATCCATGACGGTCGAAGAGGCCGCGCGACGGCTCCGGATCGGCCGTACGACGTGCTTCCGGCTCGTCATGTCCGGCGAGATCGAGTCCGTGACCGTGGGGCGGCTGCGGCGGGTTCCGGTCGACGCCCTCTCTGTGTACGTGGCGGAGCTGCGGCGCCCGGCTGCCGCTGCGTAGGGGGAGGGGACACGGGAGAGCAGAAGCGCACCCGTCAACCCAACGGGGCCTCGTCCATCTACCTCGGCAAGGACGGCAAGTGGCACGGCCGGGTGACGGTCGGCGTCCGCGACGACGGCAAGCCCGACCGCCGTCACGTCGAGCGGAAGACCGAGGCCGAGGTGACCAGGGCCGTCCGGGAGATGGAGCGGGCGCGGGACGACAAGAAGCTCAGGAAGCCGGGGCAGAGCTGAACCCTCCAAGCCTGGCTTGAGCACTGGGTCGAGAACATCGCCAAGCCGTACGTCTCCGAGAACACGTACGACGGGTACGAGGTCGACGTGCGCGTGCACCTGGTGCCCGGCCTCGGTGCCCACAAGCTCGACCGCTTGGAGCCCGAGCACCTGGAGCGCTGCTACCGGAAGATGCAGGGGTCCGGGAGCTCCGCCGGCACCGCACACCACGTCCACCGGACGATCCGGGTCGCCCTCGGTGAGGCGGTGCGGCGGGGGCACGTCCCGACCAACGCGGCCGGAGATCGCCAAGGCGCCCCGGCTCGAAGAGGAGGACATCGAGCCGTACACGATCGAAGAGGTTCAGAGCCTGCTCGTCGAAGCGGCCAGGCTCCGTAACAGCGCGCGATGGGTCGTTGCCCTGGCACTCGGCCTGCGGCAAGGGGAAGCGCTCGGGCTGCACTGGGAGGACGTCGACCTCGACGCGGGATACGTCCGCATCCGCAAGAACCGGCTGCGCCCCAAGTACGCGCACGGCTGCGGCGCCTACCCGTGCGGCCGGAAGGCGGGCTAGCGCCCGAAGCGGGAGCAGGCCCGGCGCGAGCACAAGTCCACCAAGTCCCGAGCCGGACGGCGCACCATCGGCCTGCCTGATCCTCTGATCAAGATCCTGCGCCAGCACCGGGAGGCCCAAGAACGGGAGCGGATCGCGCCTGGCGCCGACTGGGAGGGCAAGGGGTACGTCTTCGCCTCGCCGACCGGCGGCCCGCTGAGCCCGAACACCGACTTTCACGTCTGGAAGCGCCTGCTTCGGGATGCCGGTGTCCGGAATGGCCGTCTGCACGACGCTCGCCACACCGCAGCGACCGTCCTCCTGATCCTCGGTGTCCCGGACTTCGTGATCGACTCGATCACGGGCTGGGAGCCCGGGGGAGCGGCCCGCATGCGGGCCCGGTACATGCATGTGACGGGAGTCATGCTCCGCAAGGTCGCCCAGCAGGTAGGTGACGCGCTCTGGACGCCTCCCGGCTCCGGGGAAAAACCCGATGGAGACGGAAACTGAGACGGACAACGACGAAGGGCCCCACCGCAAGCGGTGGGGCCCTTCGACATCGTGCCCGGTGAGGCACTGGCGGAGGATACGAGATTCGAACTCGTGAGGGGTTGCCCCCAACACGCTTTCCAAGCGTGCGCCCTAGGCCTCTAGGCGAATCCTCCGCCAGGAACATTACATGACCGAGGGGAGTGCTCGCGAACTCGTTCTCGCAGGCCGCCATCGGGTACTGTGGGCGCAGCCCCTCACGCGGCGCTATCTGACTGAACTCCCCCAGGGCCGGAAGGCAGCAAGGGTAGGTTGGCTCTGGCGGGTGCGTGGGGGGCGCTTGCGTTCGCGGGGCGGGGCCGGGTCCGGGCGGGAGCCTCGGGCGGGGTGGGTTGTCGGTGGGCGCCTATAACCTCGTATGCGTGTCGTCTCTCGCGCTGTACCGCCGCTATCGCCCGGAGACCTTTGGCGAGGTCATCGGGCAGGAGCATGTCACCGACCCGCTGCAGCAGGCGCTGCGGAACAACCGGGTCAATCACGCGTACCTGTTCAGCGGGCCGCGTGGCTGCGGGAAGACCACCAGCGCGCGCATCCTGGCCCGCTGCCTGAACTGTGAGCAGGGCCCCACCCCGACGCCGTGCGGCGAGTGCCAGTCGTGCCGGGACCTGGCCAGGAACGGGCCGGGGTCGATCGACGTCATCGAGATCGACGCGGCGTCCCACGGCGGTGTGGACGACGCCCGTGAGCTGCGCGAGAAGGCCTTCTTCGGGCCCGCGAGCAGCCGGTACAAGATCTACATCATCGATGAGGCCCACATGGTCTCCCCGCAGGGCTTCAACGCGCTGCTGAAGGTCGTGGAGGAGCCCCCGGAGCACCTCAAGTTCATCTTCGCCACCACCGAGCCCGAGAAGGTCATCGGGACCATCCGGTCGCGGACCCATCACTACCCCTTCCGGCTCGTCCCGCCGGGAACCCTGCGGGACTACCTGGCCGAGGTGTGCGGCCGGGAGGCCATCCCGGTCGAGGAAGGCGTGCTGCCGCTCGTCGTGCGGGCCGGCGCCGGGTCCGTACGTGACTCGATGTCCGTCATGGACCAGCTCCTCGCCGGCGCGGGAGAGCAGGGTGTGACGTATGCCACGGCCACCTCCCTGCTCGGCTACACCGAGGGGTCGCTGCTCGACTCCGTCGTCGAGGCCTTCGCCACCGGTGACGGGGCCGCCGCCTTCGAGGTCGTCGACCGGATCATCGAGGGCGGCAACGACCCGCGCCGGTTCGTCGCCGACCTGCTGGAGCGGCTGCGGGACCTGGTGATCCTGGCGGCGGTCCCGGACGCCGTCGAGAAGGGGCTCATCGACGCCCCGGCCGATGTGCTGGAGCGTATGCAGGCACAGGCCTCCACCTTCGGCGCCGCCGAGCTGAGCCGCGCCGCCGACCTCGTCAACGACGGCCTCACCGAGATGCGCGGCGCCAACTCCCCGCGCCTGCAGCTCGAACTGATCTGCGCCCGGGTGATGCTCCCCGCCGCCTACGGCGACGAGCGCTCCCTCCTGGCCCGTCTCGACCGGCTGGAGCGCGGCGTCGGCTTCTCGGGCGGCGGCGGTGCGCCCGCCATGGGGTACGTCCCCGGTCCCGACGCCCACGCCGGCATGGCCCCCGGTGGCGCGCCGGTGGCGCCCGGCGGCGGTCCCGCCGCGGCCCGCGCGGCCGTACGGGGACCGGGCGGACAGCCCGCCGGGGCCGGTGTCCCCGGTGGCTCGGGGGCCGGGGAGCCCCCGGCCCCCGCACCCGCCCCCGCTCCCGCTCCGGTGGCACCCCCCGTTCCGGCGGCTCCCGCACCCGTGGCGCAGGCCCCTGCGCCCGCCCCCGCCGCCCCCGAACCTTCGGCCCCTGCCCCTGCCCCTGCCGCTGCCCCGGCCCCCGGCGCCTGGCCGACCGCCGCCGCGGCCGGTGGCGGGCGGAGGCCCGGCGGGTGGCCCACGGCGGCCGCGACGGGCGCGCAGCAGGGTGGCGCCGCTCCGGCCCGCTCCCAGCCGCAGCGCCCGGAGCAGCCCGCTCCGGCGGCTCCCGCGGCGAGCGCCCCGGCCCCGGCGGCCCCCCAGGCCGGCGGGCCCGACCCGCGCATGCTCTGGCCCAACATCCTCGAGGCCGTCAAGAACCGCCGTCGCTTCACCTGGATCCTGCTCAGCCAGAACGCCCAGGTGGCCGGCTTCGACGGCACCACCCTCCAGGTCGGCTTCGTCAACGCCGGGGCCCGGGACAACTTCGCGAGCAGCGGCAGCGAGGACGTGCTGCGACAGGCGCTGACCGAGCAGTTCGGCGTGCAGTGGAAGATCGAGGCGGTCGTCGACCCCTCGGGCGGCTCCGCATCCCCGCCGCCCGGCGGCGCGCCGGGCTTCGGCGGAGGCGGCGGAGCCGGTGGCGCGGGCTACGGCGGCGCACCCGCCGGCGGCTACGGCGCCCCGGCCGCCCCCCGGCCCGCGGCACCCCAGCCGGGCCCGCCCGCGCCCGCCCCGCCCCAGGGCGGCGCTCCGGCCGCCCCGCCGCAGGCCGCCCCCGCTCCACAGCCGGCCCGGGCCCCCGAGCCGCCCCCCGTCGCGCCCGAGGACGACATCCCCGAGGAGGACGACCCCGACCTCGACGAGTCCGCCCTGTCCGGCCAAGGCCTGATCGTGCGGGAGCTGGGGGCGACGGTGGTGGAGGAGATCACCCACGAGTAGCGGGGCCGCCCGGACAGCGGGTCCGGCCCGCCGTTCGTAGGAACCCACAGGAAACCCGCCCGGCGGACTTCGGCAACCTTGCCATTAGGCTGAGCACCGTGAAGGTCCTCGTCATCGGCAGCGGTGCCCGCGAACACGCCCTGTGCCGCTCCCTGTCCCTCGACCCCGACATCACCGCCCTGCACTGCGCACCCGGCAACGCCGGCATCGCCGAGGTGGCCGAGCTGCACCAGGTCGACGCGCTCGACGGCAAGGCCGTGGCCGCGCTGGCCGGTGACCTCGGGGCCGACCTCGTCGTCGTGGGCCCGGAGGCCCCCCTGGTCGCCGGTGTTGCCGACGCGGTGCGCGAGGCGGGCATCCCGGTGTTCGGCCCCTCCGGAGAGGCCGCGCGGCTCGAGGGTTCCAAGGCCTTCGCCAAGGACGTGATGGCGGCGGCCGGGGTGCCGACCGCTCGGTCGTACGTCTGCACCACGGAGGCCGAGGCGGCCGAGGCCCTGGACGCCTTCGGGGCGCCCTACGTCGTCAAGGACGACGGCCTCGCCGCCGGCAAGGGCGTCGTGGTCACCTCCGACCTCGCCGCCGCCAAGGAGCACGCGGCGGCCTGCGAGAGGGTGGTCATCGAGGAGTTCCTCGACGGCCCCGAGGTGTCGCTGTTCGCCATCACCGACGGCCGGACCGTCGTACCGCTCCAGCCCGCCCAGGACTTCAAGCGCGCCCTGGACGGCGACGAGGGCCCCAACACCGGTGGCATGGGCGCCTACTCGCCGCTGCCGTGGGCGGACCCCAAGCTGGTCGAAGAGGTGCTGGAGACGGTGCTGCGGCCGACCGTGGACGAGATGCGGCGCCGGGGCACCCCGTTCTCCGGGCTGCTGTACGCCGGTCTCGCGATCACCTCGCGCGGCGTGCGCGTCATCGAGTTCAACGCCCGCTTCGGCGACCCCGAGACCCAGGTCGTGCTGGCCCGTCTGCGGACCCCGCTGGCCGGCGTGCTGCTCGCCGCCGCGAACGGGACCCTGGCCGACCTCGAGCCGCTGCGCTGGAGCGAGGACGCGGCCGTCACCGTCGTCGTCGCCTCGCACAACTACCCCGGCACCCCGCGCACCGGCGACCCCATCACCGGTCTGCACGAGGTGGCCGCCGAGGACGCCCCGCACGCCTACGTCCTGCACGCCGGGACGAAGCGGGACGGTGACGCGGTGGTCAGCGCGGGCGGGCGGGTGCTCTCGGTCACGGCGACCGGCGAGGACCTGGCCGGGGCACGCGAGCGGGCGTACCGGGCGGTGGACCGCATCAGCCTCGACGGCTCCCAGCACCGCACGGACATCGCGGCACGGGCGGCGGGCGCCTGACCGGCCCTCCCCGATCCTCCCGCACACCCCAGGCCCCGGACCCCGAATCCGGGGCCTGATCCTTGCTGCCTGTCACCCACCTCTGACCAAAGCCATTCCATCGAGTGAGCAATCCCCCATACGGCTGACTAGGGCCGGAGCCCCAACTATGGTGCGGCGCAAGCGCTCCGGCACTTGGCCCACCGGCATTGCGATGTCAGTGACGGGTGCCACAGTGGGGGAGTGAGCAACGCCAGGACAGCGCGGGATCGGCAGGGAGGGGGTGAGGTCCGATCATGACCGGAACCGGAGTTGAGGCGGGCGCGCAGGCCGCGCGCTCGTGGGCCCTGGCCGTGCTGCGCGTCCGCGGCCGGGCGCTGGGCGTGGCCCTGCTGCCCGCGGCCGTCGAGGTGGTCCTGCTGACGGGCGGAGCCACCGGCCGGCTCACCGGTCCGGGCTGGGACACCGCCCGCTGGTCCGTGGGCGTGCCGGCCGCGCTCGTACTGCTGGCCGCGGCCGGTGTCGCGCTGGTGGTGGCCCGTGCCCGGCCGGCCGTCAGTCCGACGGTCCCGGTCGCCGAGGAAACGGCCCCCGACCTGTACCGGCTGGTGCGCGACCTCGCGGACCGGCTCGACGTGCCCGCGCCCTCGGCCATAGCGCTCACCCCGGACTGCGACAGCTGGCTGGAGGACCGGGCCCACCCGGCCCACGGCCCGCCCCCGCGGCCGGCGCACGACGAAGCGGCGGGACCCGGCCCCGGACCGGGCCTCGACGGCCGGCGGCGGGACGCCACCGCCCCGGTCCTCGTCATCGGTTCCCCGTTCCTGTGGTGGATGCGCGTCGGTGAACTGCGCGCGGTCCTCGCCCCGGTGGTCGCCGGTACGGGCCCCTCCGCGCACCCGGACATAGCCGCCGCCCGCCGCTTCGTACGCGGTCTCGACGCCGCGGTGGCGGTCGCCTCGACGCCCGGCCGCTGCGCGCTGACCCGGGTCGTGTGCGCGGCCCTCGGCTGGGCCGCCCGGCTGATGCTGCGCGGTTGCCGCGAGCACGCGGCCCTGATGGAGCGCGGGGTCGCCGCGGCCGCCGCCGAGCGTGCGCAGACCGTGGACTACGGGCTGCGGATCGTCGCCCAGGAGCAGGTCGGCCTCGCCTACGCGGGCTGGGACCGGCTGCTGACCAAGGTGGCGCTGCCCGCCTGGCGCATGGGCCGCTGGCCCTCCCGGCTGGACGCGGGTGTCGTGTCCGCCCTGACCGAGCTGTCCCGGCGCGACCGCCTGGCCGAGGGCTTCGCCTCCCGCCTCGGTGAGCGCCCCGCCTGCGACCTCCTGGAGGAGCCCGGCGCGGTGGACGAGGCCGCCTCCCTGCTCGCCGCGCGCCTGTTCCACGGCGGCCCGGCCGAGACCGGCTCCGACTGGGCGCCGGTGGACTGGCAGGCGTACCCGGAGGAGGTCGTCGACCGCACCTGGCGCGCCCACGCGGCACGGCTGCACCGGGTCCTGGACTCCCTCGGCGTCCGGCCCGCGCCCACCGCTCCCGGCCAGGGCGGCCCCACGCTGGCCCGGGTCCTGGACCACCTCACGGAACACGGCCGTCCGCCCATCGGCTCCGCGTCCGGCCCCGCCGGGAGCCTGGACGGCGGCCGGGCGACGGCGCGGGAACCGGTCGCCGACGACGAGCCCCACGCCCCCTTGGACCACCCCGGCCCGGCCGTCGACCGGGCCGCCGCCGCGGACACACCCGCCGCGCAGGCGGGCACCGCCACCGCCGACGTGGACGCCGCCCCGACCGGCCGCTCCGCCCCGCCCGCCGAGCCGGCCACCGCCGCCGAGGACGACGCCCCCGCCGCCGAGGACGACGACACCGACCCCGGCACCGAGCGCGGCGCGGTCCTCGCCGCCGGACTGAGTGCCGAGCTGGCCCGGGAGGAGGCCGTGGCGCCGAAGGGCGCGACCGCCGCCGGGCTGTTTCCGGACAGCTCGCTCTGGGACGACGGTGCCCTGCCGCTGTTCCCGCTCCAGCCCCCGCGCACCGGACGCGACCTGCTAGCCGATCACGTCACGGCGATGGTCTGCTGTGCCGCCGTGGACACGGCCGGCGCGGCCCCCGCCCTCGACTGGCTGGACGGCCCCTCCCTGCTGCTGGACGGCGAGCGGGCCGCCGACCTCGGGCCCAAGGTGCTGCGCCTGATCGAGGAGGGCGACCCCGGCCCGCTGCGCGACTGGCTGAGCGTGTCCGGGATACGCCCGGAGAAGCCGGTGCGGCTCGTCTGACCCCCCGCCCGGCGCCGCTCGGCACTTCGCCGGGCGCCCTACCGGAACCGGCGCTGTAACGGAGGGTGGACTTCCAGTTCAGGTCAATTCGCAACGAACAGTGACCAGATCCGTGCGTTATGTGATGTGCTGGGACCGACCGCGCACATGGCAGAGGCATGCGACATACGACAGCACGACCGAGCAGCACGCACCACGCTGGCAACGGGGGCATGAGGGAGGGGAGCGTCCATGGCCTCGGACCACATCCGCCGCTGGGAGTCCGGAGCGCTCGCGCACGCCGTCACGGACCCCTTCGGCCTCGGGCCGGTTCCCTGGCTGCGCGGCAGTGAGACGTACTTCGACGACACCGGGCACGTCGTGCCCTGGTACGTCGACCCGAGCCCGCAGCAGCCCGCCGGCGAGCGGCCGCGCGTCCCCGCGCCGCGCACGGCCGGGCCGGGCCCCCGCTCGGCCGACGACGTGCACCGCCAGATCAAGGGCTTCACCTCCACCGGGGCGGTCGCGCCCGGCGAGGCGATCGACTTCCACATCACGGTCGACCCGCCGCAGCAGTTCGGCGTCGACATCTACCGGATCGGTCACTACGGCGGCGACGGCGCCTCGAAGATCACCACGAGCCCCCGGCTCTCCGGCATCGTCCAGTCCCCGCCGCTGGCCGCCGACCGGACGGTGTCCTGCCACCACTGGTGGCTCTCCTGGCGCCTCCAGGTGCCCTCGCACTGGACCGTCGGCGCCTACGTGGCCGTCCTCACCACCGCCGACGGCTACCGCTCCCACGTGCCCTTCACGGTCCGCGACAACCACCCGGCCGACCTGCTCCTGCTGCTGCCCGACATCACCTGGCAGGCGTACAACCTCTATCCGGAGGACGGCCGTACCGGCGCCAGCCTGTACCACGCCTGGGACGAGAAGGGCTGTCTGCTCGGTGAGGCGGACGCGGCCACCACGGTCTCCTTCGACCGCCCGTACGCGGGGGCCGGACTGCCCCTGCACGTCGGCCACGCCTACGACTTCATCCGCTGGGCCGAGCGCTACGGCTACGACCTCGCCTACGCCGACGCCCGCGACCTGCACGCCGGCCGTGTCGACCCCACCCGGTACCGGGGGCTGGTCTTCCCCGGCCACGACGAGTACTGGTCGGTGCCGATGCGCCGGGCCGTGGAGAACGCCCGCGATCACGGCACCTCCCTAGTCTTCCTGTCCGCGAACACCATGTACTGGCAGGTGGAGCTGGGCCCGTCGGCGTCCGGCGTCCCCGACCGGCTGCTGACCTGCCGCAAGCGCAAGGGCCCCGGAAAGCCGGTGCTGTGGCGCGAGGTCGACCGGCCCGAGCAGCAGCTCGTCGGCATCCAGTACGCGGGCCGCGTCCCCGAGCCGCACCCGCTCATCGTCCGCAACGCGGGCCACTGGCTCTGGGACGCGACCGGGGCGCACGAGGGCGACGAGATCGAGGGCCTGGTGGCGGGCGAGGCGGACCGTTACTTCCCGCGCACCCCACTGCCCGAGCACGACGAGCGCATCCTGCTCGCCCACTCCCCCTACACCGACGGCGACGGCGTACAGCGGCACCAGGAGACCTCCCTCTACCGGGCCCCCTCCGGCGCCTGGGTGTTCGCCTCCGGCACCTTCGCCTGGTCGCCGTCCCTGGACCGCCCCGGCCATGTGGACCCCCGCATCCAGCGGGCCACGGCGAACCTGCTGGACCGCATCTGCAAACGGGACTGACCCTGGGCGCACCCCGATCACCCGCATACGGGAGAATCGAGGCACTTGGACAGAACCACGGGGAGGAACCGTGTCCGGATTCGTAGAAAAGCCCGAGCCGATTCAGGTTCCGGGCCTGGTGCACCTGCACACCGGCAAGGTGCGCGAGCTGTACCAGAACGAGGCGGGCGACCTCGTGATGGTCGCCAGCGACCGCATGTCCGCCTACGACTGGGTGCTGCCCACGGAGATCCCCGACAAGGGCCGTGTCCTCACCCGGCTCTCCCTGTGGTGGTTCGACCAGTTGCGTGACCTGGCGCCGAACCATGTGATCAGCACCGAGCTCCCCGAGCACGCCCCCGCCGACTGGGCGGGACGCACGCTGGTCTGCAAGTCCCTGCGGATGGTCCCGGTCGAGTGCGTGGCCCGCGGCTACCTCACCGGCTCGGGCCTCGCCGAGTACGACCAGTCCCGCACCGTCTGCGGGCTGGCCCTGCCCGAGGGCCTGGTGGATGGCTCGGAGCTGCCCGCCCCGATCTTCACCCCGGCCACCAAGGCCGAGGTCGGCGAGCACGACGAGAACGTCTCCTACGAGGAGGTCGCCCGGCAGGTCGGCGCGGACACCGCCGCCCAGCTCCGGCAGGCCACGCTCGCCGTGTACTCCCGCGCCCGGGACATCGCCCGCGACCGCGGAATCATCCTGGCCGACACCAAGTTCGAGTTCGGCTTCGACGGCGACACCCTGGTCCTCGCCGACGAGGTGCTCACCCCGGACTCCTCCCGCTTCTGGCCGGCCGACCAGTGGCAGCCCGGCCGCGCGCAGCCGTCGTACGACAAGCAGTACATCCGGGACTGGCTGACCTCCGCCGAGTCCGGCTGGGACCGCCGGAGCGAGCAGCCTCCGCCGGCGTTGCCCCAGCGGGTGGTCGACGCGACCCGGCAGAAGTACGTGGACGCGTACGAGCGGCTGACCGGCACCGCCTGGTCCTGACGCCCTGGCCCCCGGAGAAGCTCCGGGGGCATGCGAAAAGCCCCCGGCCGGAACCGGGGGCTTCTCCATGGAGCGGACGACGAGGCTCGAACTCGCGACCTCAACCTTGGCAAGGTTGCGCTCTACCAACTGAGCTACGTCCGCACTGCGCCGTGGCGCGAGAGCAACTATACCCAACCTCGTGGGTGCGCGGGACGCACTGCCGCACGGCGGTCCCGGCACCGGACCGCGTCGCGTCCGGGGAAGGCCGGTCCCGGACGACCGGAGAGTCTCCGGCGGGGGCCAACTCCACGTCGGCGCAGTGCTTTCCGGGGTGCGTGATGCGGATGGTGCCCGTGAGCCCTCGCGCACCGTCGACGCCCGGCACCGGCCGTGCGGATGTGGCGACCCTCACATGTCCGGTGCCCGCGGAGAGCGTTCGGGAAGGGCCGGGCGCACGAAAAAGCCCCGGTCCAGAAGACCGGGGCTTTTTTCCCGAGCGGACGACGAGGCTCGAACTCGCGACCTCAACCTTGGCAAGGTTGCGCTCTACCAACTGAGCTACGTCCGCACTGCTCCCGACCGGCTCCCACCGATCGGTGCGAGCACCAGCCTACCTGATCCACAAGAGTGGTCGGTGTGACCGGTGCCAGAGCGGGTGACAGGAATTGCACACTGCGCCTTCCCCCTGGAAGGGGGATGTTCTACTACTGAACTACACCCGCACGATCCTCGGGATCCGGCCCTTCGGCCTCGCCCCTCGGCGTGTCCCAGACATTAGCTGATCAGCAGGGGGGTAGCGCAAGTCGGCTCCCGGCGCGGCCAAGTGCACGGCCCTCAGGGTCCGCTGACGGACCCTGAGGGCTCGCCCCTTCGCGGGTCCTCACTGCGCGGCGCTGAACGCCTCGTAGACCTTCTTCGGGATGCGCCCGCGCGCCGGCACGTCCATCTTGTTCGCCTGGGCCCAGGCACGGACGGCAGCCGGGTCGGGGGCGACCTCCGTCTGCTTGTACGCCTTGCCGGAACGCGAGCGCTTGCGGCCCGCCTCCACGTAGGGCGCGAGCGCTTTGCGCAGTTCTCCGGCGTTGGTTTCGTTCAGGTCGATCTCGTACGACTTGCCGTCGAGTCCGAAGGCGATCGTCTCCGCCGCTTCCGAGCCGTCGATGTCGTCAAAGAGAGTGACCACGACCTTTTGCGCCACGAATATCGGTCCCTTCGTGCGGCACGTCGATACAGCTCATCCGGCGATGACGTGCCGAGTATCGGCTATTGCCAATTCATTTGTACAGTGCCCGGCAATGCAAAGTGAAGCCCGACTAAATCCGCCCGCGTGTCCCCCGTGCAATAGATGTCGTGGGCGGGTCTGTGGAACTTTTCCAGAACTTTTCGCGAGGGGGCGCGCCTGTCACCCGATCGTGATGCGGCTCACGTAGTTTCCTACAACTCTACCCGCGTAGAAATTTTGTGCGGGTAGTCTGAAGGAACCTGCTCAGCACCACACACCGGGAGTGCCAGTGGCACGCGTCGTAGTCGACGTCATGCTCAAGCCGGAGATCCTCGACCCCCAGGGCCAGGCGGTCCAGCGTGCGCTGCCGCGCCTGGGTTTCGAAGGGATCTCGGACGTCCGTCAGGGAAAGCGTTTCGAACTGGAAGTTGACGGGCCGGTCGACGAGGCCGTGCTCGCCCGCATCCACGATCTTGCGGAATCCTTCCTCGCCAACACGGTGATCGAGGACTTCATCGTCAAGGTGGAAGAGGGTGCGGAAGTCGCGGAGGCGGCCAAGTGACCGCTCGTATTGGCGTCGTCACTTTCCCGGGAAGTCTTGACGACCGGGACACCCAGCGCGCGATCCGCCTCGCGGGTGCCGAACCGGTCGCGCTGTGGCACAAGGACAAGGACCTCAAGCAGGTCGACGCCGTTGTGCTGCCCGGCGGTTTCTCCTACGGCGACTATCTGCGGGCCGGCGCCATCTCCCGCTTCTCGCCGGTGATGGAGACGGTCATCGAGCAGGCGAAGGCCGGACTTCCGGTCCTCGGCATCTGCAACGGCTTCCAGGTCCTCACCGAGGCCCACCTCCTGCCGGGCGGCATGCTGGGCAACGACCACCTCCACTTCATCTGCCGCGACCAGAAGCTGCGGGTGGAGAACGCGGAGACCTCGTGGACCGGCGACTACCGCCAGGGCCAGGAGATCCACATCCCGCTGAAGAACATGGACGGCCGGTACGTCGCCGACCGGTACACGCTCGACAAGCTGGAGGCGGAGGGCCGGGTCGCGTTCCGGTACCTGGACTTCAACCCCAACGGCTCGCTCAACGACATCGCCGGCATCACCAACGAGGCCGGGAACGTCGTCGGCCTCATGCCGCACCCCGAGCACGCCGTCGAGCCGCTGATCGGTTCGGGCCGCACCGACGGCCTTCCCTTCTTCACCTCGATCCTCAAGAAGCTGGTCAACGCATGAGCCGGACGCCTCTGGACACGGTCGAGCACGCGGCCGCGACCCCCGACGTCGAGCTGCCCTGGGCCGAACTCGGCCTGAAGAAGGACGAGTACGAGCGCGTGGTGGAGATCCTCGGCCGCCGCCCGACCGGCGCCGAACTCGCCATGTACTCGGTCATGTGGTCCGAGCACTGCTCGTACAAGTCCTCCAAGGTCCACCTGCGCCAGTTCGGCGAGAAGGCCCCCCAGTCGGACGCGCTGCTCGTCGGCATCGGCGAGAACGCCGGTGTGGTGGACGTCGGCCAGGGATACGCGGTCACCTTCAAGGTCGAGTCGCACAACCACCCGTCGTACGTCGAGCCCTACCAGGGCGCGGCCACGGGTGTCGGCGGCATCGTCCGCGACATCATCGCGATGGGCGCGCGCCCGGTGGCCGTGGTCGACCCGCTGCGCTTCGGCGCGGCCGACCACCCCGACACCAAGCGCGTGCTGCCCGGCGTCGTCGCCGGCATCGGCGGCTACGGCAACTGCCTGGGCCTGCCCAACATCGGCGGCGAGGTCGTCTTCGACGCCTGCTACCAGGGCAACCCGCTGGTCAACGCCGGCGCCATCGGTGTGATGCGGCACGAGGACATTCACCTCGCCAAGGCCTCCGGCGCGGGCAACAAGGTCATCCTGTACGGCGCCCGTACCGGCGGCGACGGCATCGGCGGCGCGTCCATCCTCGCCTCCGAGACCTTCGACGACGCCAAGCCGTCGAAGCGGCCCGCCGTCCAGGTCGGCGACCCCTTCCAGGAGAAGCTCCTCATCGAGTGCACCCTGGAGGCGTTCAAGGAGAAGCTGGTCGTCGGCATCCAGGACCTCGGCGCGGCCGGCCTGTCCTGTGCCACGTCCGAGCTCGCCTCCAACGGCTCCGGCGGCATGCGCGTCACCCTGGACGACGTACCGCTGCGCGACTCCACGCTCTCGCCCGAGGAGATCCTCATGAGCGAGTCGCAGGAACGCATGTGCGCGGTGGTCGAGCCGGAGAAGGTCGACCGGTTCCTCGAGATCTGCGACAAGTGGGACGTCATCGCCACCGTCATCGGCGAGGTCACCGACGGCGACCGGCTGGAGATCTTCTGGCACGGCGGCAAGATCGTCGACGTCGACCCGCGCACGGTCGCCCACGAGGGTCCGACCTACGAGCGCCCCTACGCCCGCCCGTCCTGGCAGGACGAGCTCCAGGCGGACGACGCGAACAAGCTGCCGCGGCCGGCGACGGGCGAGGAGCTGAAGGACCAGGTCCTGAAGCTGGTGTCCTCCCCCAACCAGGCCTCCAAGAAGTGGATCACCTCGCAGTACGACCACTTCGTGCAGGGCAACACCGTCCTCGCCCAGCCCGAGGACTCCGGCATGATCCGCATCGACGAGGAGACCGGCCTCGGCGTCGCCATCGCGACGGACGGCAACGGCCGGTACGCCAAGCTGGACCCGTACACGGGCGCCCAGCTCGCCCTCGCCGAGGCCTACCGCAACGTGGCGACGACCGGCGCCAGGCCGCTCGCCGTCTCCGACTGCCTGAACTTCGGCTCGCCCGAGGACCCGGCGGTGATGTGGCAGTTCGCGGAGGCCATCCGCGGGCTCGCGGACGGCTGCCTCCAGCTCGGCACGCCGGTGACCGGCGGCAACGTCTCGCTCTACAACCAGACCGGTGAGGCGGCCATCCACCCGACGCCGGTGGTCGCCGTCCTCGGCGTCATCGACGACGTGGCCCGCCGCACCCCGGTCGCCTTCCAGGAGGACGGCCAGCTCCTGTACCTCCTCGGCGACACGCGTGAGGAGTTCGGCGGCTCGGCCTGGTCCCAGGTGGTCCACGACCACCTCGGCGGCCTGCCCCCGAAGGTCGACCTGGAGCGCGAGCGGCTGCTGGCCGAGATCCTGATCTCCGCCTCCCGCGACGGCATGGTCGACTCCGCGCACGACCTGTCCGACGGCGGTCTGGTCCAGGCGGTCGTGGAGTCGGCGCTGCTCGGCGGCAAGGGCGCCCGGCTGGTCGTCCCGGACGGCCTGGACGCCTTCACCTTCCTGTTCTCGGAGTCGGCCGGCCGCGCCGTCGTCGCCGTGCCGCGCTCGGAGGAGGTCCGCTTCAACGACATGTGCGGCGCACGCGGCCTGCCGGCCACCCGCATCGGTGTCGTGGACGGCGACTCCGTCGAGGTCCAGGGCGAGTTCGCGCTCTCCCTCACCGAACTGCGCGAGGCCCACGAGGCGACGATCCCGGCCCTGCTGGCGTAACCCTCACCCGCGCACCGCGCACACAGGCCCCGTCCCGCGTCCCGGACGGGGCCTCGTGCGTCCACCGGTGCCGAGCCCGCCGGGCCGCCCTCCGCGCACTGCCCCACGCCGGCGAGGGCGCGGCCCGCCGTGACCGCCCGGCTGCGGCGGCCACCGCCCTGTCCGAGCCCGCCCGTCCGGCACAGCGGCCCCGCACGGGGCCGGCTGTCCCCGGGCAGTGGCCGGGAGCGGGCAGAGCGGCATCACCGCGGCCACCGCGCCGGAACACCGTGTCCACCGCGGAGACGCACAGCGCCACGCCCCACGCGCGGCCGTCGCGGCGCGCCGAGGGCGAGGGCCCCGACCGGGCCGCCGCCCACGCCCCGGACGCGCCCGGCCGCCCCACCCCGCCGTGGCGAGCCGGGCACGGGGAAACCGGCTGATCCCGGGCCCCCGCGCGGCATAGGGTCACTGCCATGTCTCCGGCCAAGAGGCGCGCCCGCGCCTACGACCCCGCCAGAACCCGTGCCGCGGTCCTCGCCCAGCTCGGCAACGTACGGGAGGCCGTCCGGGGCCTCGGCCCCGAGCAGCTCGCCCTGCCCACCCGGCTCGGCACCTGGACCGTGCGGGAACTGGTCGCGCACATCGGCATGGCCGTCACCGCGGTCCAGCGGTCCGCGGAGCTGCCGGCCCCGCCGAAACAGGACGTCCCGGTGGCCGAGTGGCCCTTCGCCACCACCGCGAACTCCGCCGCGATCGACGAGTTCACCCGTGGCCTGGTCACCGAGCGGCCCGACCTGGACGCCTACCTCGCCGAGGCCGACGCAGGCCTGCGCGCCCTGCTAGACGCCCACCCCGGCGGCCGGCTCCTGCGGACCAACGCGGGCGCCCTCCCGCTGGACGACTACCTCGTCACCCGCGCCGTCGAACTCGTCGTGCACACCGACGACCTGAACGCCGCCGTGCCCGGCCTGGAGGTGCCCCACGACCGCCAGGCGCTGGCCGCGGCCACCCGGCTCCTCGCCGACGCCCTCGCCGTGAAGGCGCCCGGCGCCTCCACCGAGGTGCGGGTGCCGCCGTACGCCGTGGTGCAGTGCGTCGAGGGGCCCCGGCACACCCGGGGCACCCCGCCCAGCGTCGTGGAGACCGACCCGCTGACCTGGATCCGGCTGGCCACCGGCCGGCTGGACTTCGCGGCCGCCGTGGCCGAGGCGCTGGTCAGCGCCAGCGGAGAGCGGGCCGACATCGGGGAACTGCTGCCGCTCATGGCATGACGGAACCGGCGGCCGGGGCGCCGCGTCGAATCCGTATGAACCGGTACAAGCAGCGCATGTCCCTGACGGCGGCCGCCGTGCTCGTCCCGCTCACGGTGGCCTGTGGCAGCACCCCCGCCGGGCAGGCGAACAGCGGCTCGGCGGGCGCGCGGCAGCCCGTGACCGGCGTCGACTGGCGGGTCGACGGCCTCACCGCCGACGGCACCACCCTGCGGGCGCCCGCCACCGCGCGCCTGCGGATCGGCACCGACGGACAGGCGGGCGGCAACCTCGGCTGCAACGGCTTCGGCGCCCGGGCCACCGTGCACGGCGACCGGATCACGTTCGGCGACATCCGGTCCACCAAGATGGCCTGCGACGAGGACCGCATGACCTTCGAGCGCGCCTTCGCCCGTTTCCTCACCACCGGCACGATCACCGCCAGGACCGCCGACGGGAAGCTGACGCTCACCGACGGCGACGGCGACCGGCTGCACCTCAGCCGCGGCGCACCCGAATGATGTGCGACACCTCACTCACGAACCTCGCCGACGGCCTTGGACCACTGCTCGGGGGAGCGGGCCCACACCCGATTCCGGCCCCGCATCACCCAGCTGACCTGCGAAGAGCGACAAACCACCAAGGTGATCGGCGAACGCCGCTCCGAGGCCGCCGCGCATCCCCAATTCGGACCAGTGGTCGACCTCGCCTACACTCGGAGCCGTGCCACGTGGTGACGGTCGACTCAATCACGATCTGCTTCCCGGCGAGAAGGGCCCCCAGGACGCTTGCGGCGTCTTCGGTGTCTGGGCTCCGGGTGAAGAGGTCGCAAAGCTCACGTACTTCGGGCTCTACGCCCTCCAGCACCGGGGTCAGGAATCCGCGGGAATCGCGGTCAGCAACGGCTCCCAGATCCTCGTCTTCAAGGACATGGGCCTGGTCTCCCAGGTCTTCGACGAGACCTCGCTCGGTTCGCTCCAGGGTCACATCGCGGTCGGACACGCCCGCTACTCGACCACCGGCGCATCCGTGTGGGAGAACGCCCAGCCGACGTTCCGTGCCACCGCGCACGGCTCCATCGCGCTCGGCCACAACGGCAACCTGGTCAACACGGCGCAGCTCGCCGAGATGGTCGCCGACCTGCCCAAGGACAACAACGGCCGCTCCACCCGGGTCGCGGCCACCAACGACACCGACCTGCTGACGGCCCTCCTGGCCGCCCAGGTCGACGAGGACGGCAAGCCGCTGACCATCGAGGAGGCCGCCCACGCGGTCCTCCCACGGGTCAAGGGCGCCTTCAGCCTCGTCTTCATGGACGAGCACACCCTCTACGCCGCCCGTGACCCGCAGGGCATCCGCCCGCTGGTCCTCGGCCGGCTGGAGCGCGGCTGGGTGGTCGCCTCCGAGTCCGCCGCCCTCGACATCTGCGGCGCCAGCTTCGTGCGCGAGATCGAGCCGGGCGAGTTCGTCGCCATCGACGAGAACGGCCTGCGCACCTCCCGGTTCGCGGAAGCGAAGCCCAAGGGCTGTGTCTTCGAGTACGTGTACCTGGCCCGCCCGGACACCGACATCGCCGGCCGGAACGTGTACCTCTCCCGCGTGGAGATGGGCCGCCGCCTCGCCAAGGAGGCCCCGGCCGAGGCCGACCTGGTCATAGCGACCCCGGAGTCGGGCACGCCGGCCGCCATCGGCTACGCGGAGGCCTCCGGCATCCCGTTCGGCGCCGGCCTGGTGAAGAACGCCTACGTCGGCCGGACCTTCATCCAGCCCTCGCAGACCATCCGCCAGCTCGGCATCCGCCTGAAGCTGAATCCCCTGAAGGAAGTCATCAAGGGCAAGCGGCTGGTCGTCGTCGACGACTCGATCGTGCGCGGCAACACCCAGCGGGCCCTGGTCCGCATGCTGCGCGAGGCGGGTGCGGCCGAGGTCCACATCCGGATCTCCTCCCCGCCCGTGAAGTGGCCCTGCTTCTTCGGCATCGACTTCGCCACGCGCGCGGAGCTGATCGCCAACGGGATGACCATCGACGAGATCGGCACCTCGCTCGGCGCCGACTCGCTGGCGTACATCTCCATCGACGGCATGATCGAGGCGACCACGATCGCCAAGCCGAACCTGTGCCGCGCCTGCTTCGACGGCGAGTACCCGATGGACCTGCCGGACCCCGAGCTGCTCGGCAAGCAGCTGCTGGAGACCGAGCTCGCGGCCGGCCCGGCCGCCACGGCCGCCTCCGACGCGATCCGGCGCCCGTAACACCCCTGCAGTACGACACGAAAGCTCTCACAGTCATGTCTGAGACAACTGGTGCCAGCTACGCAGCGGCGGGCGTCGACATCGAGGCGGGCGACCGCGCCGTGGAACTCATGAAGGAGTGGGTGAAGAAGACCCGGCGCCCCGAGGTGCTGGGCGGCATCGGCGGCTTCGCCGGACTCTTCGACGCCTCCGCCCTCAAGCGCTACGAGCGCCCGCTGCTCGCCTCCGCCACCGACGGCGTCGGCACGAAGGTCGACATCGCGCGCCGGCTGGGCGTCTACGACACCATCGGCCACGACCTGGTCGCCATGGTCATGGACGACATCGTGGTGTGCGGTGCCGAGCCGCTGTTCATGACGGACTACATCTGCGTGGGCAAGGTCCACCCCGAGCGCGTCGCGGCCATCGTCAAGGGCATCGCGGAGGGCTGTGTACTGGCCGGCTGCGCCCTGGTGGGCGGCGAGACGGCGGAGCACCCGGGCCTGCTGGGCGAGGACGACTTCGACGTCGCCGGCGCCGGAACCGGCGTCGTGGAGGCGGACCGGCTGCTGGGCCCGGATCGTATCCGCAAGGGTGACACCGTGATCGCCATGGCGTCCTCCGGGCTTCACTCCAACGGGTACTCCCTGGTCCGCCATGTGCTGCTGGACCGTGCCGGCCTGGCTCTCGAGTCCGAGGTGGCCGAACTAGGCCGCACCCTCGGCGAGGAACTGCTGGAGCCGACCAAGATCTACTCGCTGGACTGCCTGGCGCTGACCCGCACCACCGAGGTGCACGCGTACAGCCACGTCACCGGCGGCGGGCTCGCGGCCAACCTGGCCCGGGTCGTCCCCGACGCGCTGCACGCCGTGGTCGACCGCTCCAGCTGGACCCCGGGCGCGGTGTTCGACCTCGTCGGCAGGACCGGTGACGTCGAGCGCCTGGAGCTGGAGAAGACGCTGAACATGGGCGTCGGCATGATCGCGATCGTCCCCGAGGAGTCCACGGACGTGGCCCTCGCGACCCTGGCCGACCGCGGGGTCGACGCATGGGTCGCGGGTGAGATCACCGACCGCGGCGACAAGGAGACCGGCGCCGAGCTGGTCGGGGACTACGCGGTCTGAACCCGTGGACAGCACAGAAGCCGGTCGGTGGCTGTGCCACCGACCGGATACGTGCTCAGTGCAAGGTCAAGCGCCGCGACGATGTTGTGAGGGACCCTCGTCCTCGTCCTCGTCGTCCTCATAGAGGTCGGCGTAGCGCGAGTACAGGTCGTCGTCTTCGTCCTCATCGTCCTCGAACGGCTCGCCGTTCGGCGGCTGGCTCGAAGTTGATGCGCCCAGTTCATTGGCCAGACGTGACAGGTCAGTCCCACCGCTGTTGTACTTCAGCTGGCGGGCGACCTTCGTCTGCTTGGCCTTGGCCCGGCCGCGCCCCATGGCTCGACCCCCTCGGTGACGGGGCTCGACGGCCCCAGAGTCTGACACGCGTTCATGATCGGAACGGGCCCTCCGTGGAGAGGCCGGTCCGTAGGGCTTCCACGGTACCTGAGCCCGCGCCCATACGGTACGTCGCCCGCAGCACGCGCGTGTGCACAGGACCCTCGAGGTGCCCCGTCCTCGCTGGTCAATGGCGATTTTAACCACTTATCGGGGTACGACCCGCCGACGGAAGTGAGAGTTCTCTCCAAGTTCCCGTCGGCGGGTACCGCTCACCTGTGCGATCGGACGTCCGATCGCGGTGACCGGAGGCCGGTGGCGGCCCGGGTCAGCGGGCCGCGCGGGCCTCGGCCATCCGCTGCTCGGCGATCCGGTCGGCCGCCGCGGCCGGCGGAATCCCGTCGGCCTTCGCACGTGCGAAGATCGCCAGGGTGGTGTCGAAGATCTTCGCCGCCTTCGCCTTGCACCGGTCGAAGTCGAACCCGTGCAGCTCGTCCGCCACCTGGATCACGCCGCCGGCGTTCACCACGTAGTCCGGCGCGTAGAGGATCCCGCGGTCGGCGAGGTCCTTCTCCACGCCCGGGTGGGCGAGCTGGTTGTTGGCGGCGCCGCAGACCACTGTCGCGGTGAGCACCGGCACGGAGAGGTCGTTCAGCGCGCCGCCGAGGGCACAGGGCGCGTAGATGTCGAGCCCCTCGAGACGGATCAGCGCCTCGGTGTCGGCGACCGCCGTCACCTCGGGGTGCTGGTCGAGGACGCGCTGGACGGCCTCCTCGCGCACGTCCGTGATCACGACCTCGGCGCCCTCGTCCAGCAGGTGCCGGACCAGGTGGTGGCCGACCTTGCCGACGCCGGCGATGCCGACCTTGCGGCCGCGCAGCACGGGGTCGCCCCACAGGTGCTGGGCGGAGGCGCGCATGCCCTGGTAGACGCCGAAGGCGGTGAGCACGGAGGAGTCGCCGGCGCCGCCGTTCTCGGGGGAGCGGCCGGTGGTCCAGCGGCACTCGCGGGCCACGACGTCCATGTCGGCGACGTACGTGCCGACGTCGCACGCGGTGACGTAGCGGCCACCGAGCGAGGCGACCATGCGACCGTAGGCGAGCAGCAGCTCCTCGGTCTTGTCGCGCTCCGGGTCGCCGATGATCACGGCCTTGCCGCCGCCGTGGTCCAGACCGGCCATGGCGTTCTTGTACGACATACCGCGCGCGAGGTTGAGGGCGTCGGCGACGGCCTCGGCCTCGGTGGCGTAGGGGTAGAAGCGCGTACCGCCGAGGGCCGGGCCCAGGGCAGTGGAGTGGAGGGCGATCACGGCCTTGAGACCGCTGGCGCGGTCCTGGCAGAGCACGACCTGCTCATGGCCGCCCTGGTCCGACTGGAACAGGGTGTGCAGGACATCAGCAGGCGCGCCGGTTACGTCGGTCACTGTGGTGACTCCTGTGTAAGTAGCGGCGAGTGGGGTGCGGCCCCGTACGGGTGGCGGGGTCGTGGCATGAGCGTAGAGCCTCGGGTCCCTCACCATCCGCGCAGTGTTCAGGATCACTCTCCGGAGCCGTGTACGCACGTATCACCGTGAAACGATTTGGTGTGGTTTCGAGCCGGGCCCGATGGGGAGGGAGCAGGCGTGCCCAAGGTGTCTGCCGTGGTCGTCCCGTATGCCGCCTATCTGCGCGTGTACGAGCCGCTGACCGCCTTCCCGGAGCCCGAGCGCACCCACTGGGCCCGTTACGCCCGGCGCCCGGACCGTCCCTCCTACCAGGACGAACTGCGCCGCTCGCTCGCCGACTTGCTGCCCACCCCGCCGGTCCCGGTACCGGTGCACGAGAGCGGCGACGCCTTCGTACTGGAGAGCGACGGGGTGCTCTGCGTCTGCCCCTGGCGGACCCGGCTGCGCGGCTGGCTGGCCCTGGCGGGCCTCGGTGAGGAACTGCCCCCGCCGGTGCTGGACGCGGTGCTGCCGCCGGTGGTGCGCCGCCAGGCCGCCCAGGACTACGAGCGCTGGCTGGCCCGCAACCCCGACGCCCGCCCCTGGATCCGCACCGCGACCTGGCAGATCCCGCTGAACTGGTTCGTGCTGGTCGGCGACGAGGAGCGGCGGTACGACAAGGCGTCCGGCGAGGTGCCGCCGATGCTGCGCTACCGCACCCCGATGGTGCAGGCCCGGCGGCGGGTGGCCCGGGCGCTGCGCACGCTGAAGGACACCATCGAGGAAGGGCCGCTGATCGACAGCCTGGTGGACGTCGGCCGCTGGCTGGAGGAGTTCCACCCGCGCTCGGTGGTCGAGCTGGACTACGGCGGGCTGGTGCACGCGGTGCCGGCCGGTGACCTGGCGGACGACCACTCGGCGGCGGACGTGGCCGACGGCATCGAGGCGCTGCGCCGCGGCGACGGGACGGCCGCCGGTGAGGCGTACGGCCGGCTGGTGGAGCGGTGGCGGACGGTACGGGACCGGCGCTCCGCGAACTGAGTGACGTACGTCACGGTCCGAATCGCCCCGAAGGGCGTACGGTCATGGCCACTTGAACCACCTGGCGGGATGTTGGTCCCGATCCGGGCTTATGTCCCAAGGGTGATGGACAGCACTTACAAGTGCCTTGCCCTGGTTGCCACCCCTCATGCCAAAATAGGACAAGGAGTCCGGGGAGGGCTCCTCCGCTCAACTATGCTCCATCATGGGCGGATTCTCCGCATTGCACGCTATAGGGGGTCTGGTGACTCCTGATCGCCGCTGTGACTGATCGTCACAGTGGCGTGACTGTCCGCTATGGCATGGTCCATCGGCTTCCGTCGCTGATGAACACCTGGGAGGGCAATTCCATCGGTTTGGCCGACGCGGCTGGACAGATGGTGTAGTTGTAGTGCCGAGGACAAGCCGTTCGTCCTATAACCGACTCGACCCGCGTGCACCATTTCGGGCAACGCGGGTCAAGGTGCAGAATTTAGAGGAAAGAACCGAGAAGGTTCGGTTCTCCCGAGGAGGCCGCTCATGACCGCTCGCACCCCTGATGCCGAGCCGCTGCTGACCCCGGCTGAGGTCGCCACCATGTTCCGTGTCGACCCCAAGACGGTCACGCGGTGGGCGAAGGCCGGCAAGCTCACATCGATCCGTACGCTCGGCGGGCACCGCCGCTACCGCGAAGCCGAGGTCCGCGCACTGCTCGCGGGCATCCCGCAGCAGCGCAGCGAGGCCTGAACAACTGAAAACCGGGCGAAACGGTCGGTCCCCCACTGGCCGCGAAGCCCGAAACCCTAGCTCCAAGCGACGCGGGACCTGCCCCAACAGGGCCCACGCCCAGGCCGAAGAGAACGTTGTTGGCAGCGACACAGGGTGCGTCGTAGATCGCGCTGGACTCCGCCGGGTCCAGCGCGATCTTTTTTGCGCCCTGGTCGACGGCCCGGTGCGGCGGTTGTGAGCGTCCTTGTCGGACTCTGGGGAGGGCTGTCGGATCGGCTGTGCCCGCCCTCCGGGAGCGGTGCAATTGCACATATTAAATTGACCAGTTGTATGAGGGGGGTAAGTTCCGCAGTTTTGAAAACTCATGCGGTGACTCCCGTCACACGCCAGGGTCCTTGTTGTCCGCGGCTCGCGTGCGCTATTGGGGCATCGCGAACTCCAGCACCCCCCGCACGTACGGGTGTTGGGCCGGCCCGATGGCGATCACGCGCTGCGCGGCCGCTCGTCCTCGACGGACTCCTCGTCCGCCTCCAGGGAATACGGGCCTGCGTCCATCACCAGCCGCAGCAGGCGATGACAGACGGGGCAGTGACGGGTGAGATGCCCGTAGGACGACGCGGCCGACAGATGCGCCCTCAGCAGCGCCCGCGTCTCGTGCCTGGCCGATGCCGCCATACGCCACCTCCAGGGGCCGCCGAGCGGAGAACACGCCCTGCATTCTGGGTACCGAGCGAAGGTGGCGCCGTCAAGGGCGCGAACAGCCGCGCCGACCCCACGGGGACGGTCGGAGCAGGAGCAGACGACACAAAAAGAAGGGCCCCTCACGGGGCCCTTCCTCAACTGCGGTCCTGACGGGATTTGAACCCGCGGCCTCCACCTTGACAGGGTGGCGAGCACTCCAAACTGCTCCACAGGACCAGGTTTCGCGGCACTCGATGTTGCGCTGTGCTGCGAGAAGGACTGTACAGGAGGGTGAGCCCCCTGGTCGAACTCACCCACCGTACCCGTCCGGCTACGGCGCCGCCGCGTCGATCGCCTTCACGATCCGCTTGTCCGAGACCGGATACGCCGTACCCAGCGCATGGGCGAAGTAACTGACCCGCAACTCCTCGATCATCCAGCGGATGTCCAGCACCTGCCGCGGCACCGGCCGCCCCTGGGGAAGCTGCTCCAGCAGCCAGGCGTACTCGTCCTGCATCTCGTGGACCTTCTCCATACGGGTGGTGTCCCGCTGGACGCCCGAGGGCATCTGCTGCAGACGCCGGTCCGCGGCCACCAGGTAGCGCATCAGGTCCGGCAGCCGCCGTATCCCCGCCCACGTCACGAAACCGGGCTTCACCAGCGCGTCGAGCTGCTTGCGGACGTCCGTCAGGTTCGCCAGCAGCGCGGGACTGCTCACAGCCTTCAGACGGCGCTCACAGGCCTGCCAGGCCGCCAGTACCTGCTGCACCTGCCCGACCGTACGAACCGTCGTGTCGACGATCTCCGCGCGCACCTTGTCGTACAGCTTCCGGTACGACTCCTCGTCCCACACCGGCCCGCCGAAGTCCGCGATCAGCTTGTCCGCCGCCGCCATAGCGCAGTCGTCGAAGAGCGCCTGCACCGAACCGTGCGGATTGGCGGACAGCGCGAGCTTCTGGGCGTTCGTGAGGCGATCACTCGCGAACTTCGCCGGATTCACCGGGATGTTGCGCAGGATCAGCCGGCGAGTGCCCTTCCACATCGCCTCGGCCTGCTCCGCCTCCGTGTCGAACAGCCGCACCGACACCGTGTCACCGTCGTCCACCAGCGCCGGATAAGCCTTCACCGGCTGCCCCGCCCGGCGCGTCTCGAAGACCCGGGACAGCGTGCCGATCGACCAGTCGGTGAGACCCGCCCGCTCCAGGGACTCCCCGCCCTGCCGAGAAGCGGAGGCAGCCGCCGCCTGCGACAGCGCCTCACGCGCCTTCGGCTTCAGCCGCAGCCGCAACGCCTCCAGATCCTTGTCCTCGGCGATCTTCCGACGCCGCTCGTCGACGATACGGAAAGTGACCCGCAGATGATCCGGAACCTTCGACCAGTCGAAGTCCTCCGCGTCGAAGGGCACCCCGACCATGCGCCTCAGCTCACGCGCCATCGTCACCGTCAACGGCTCCTGCAACGGAACCGCCCGCTCCAGGAACGCCCTCGCATAGTTCGGCGCGGGCACGTAATTGCGGCGGACCGGCTTCGGAAGGGAACGGATCAACTCCGTCACCACCTCCTCCCGCAGACCCGGGATCTGCCAGTCGAAGCCCTCGTCGGTGACCTGGTTGAGCACCTGCAGCGGAATGTGCACGGTCACACCGTCCGCGTCCGCACCCGGCTCGAACTGGTACGTCACCCGGAACTTCAGCGGCCCCTGACGCCAGGAGTCCGGATAGTCCGCCTTGGTGACCGCCTCCGCCGACTCCCGGATGAGCATCGCCCGCTCGAAGTCCAGGAACTCCGGCGCCTCATGCCGCTTCCGCTTCCACCAGGAATCGAAATGGGCACCGGACACCACATGTTCGGGCACCCGCTGGTCGTAGAAGTCGAACAGCGTCTCGTCGTCCACGACGATGTCCCGGCGCCGCGCCCGGTGCTCCAGCTCCTCGACCTCGCTGAGCAGCCTGCGGTTGTCGGCGAAGAACTTGTGATGCGTACGCCAGTCACCCTCCACCAGCGCGTTGCGGATGAAAAGCTCGCGCGACACCTCCGGATCGATCCGGCCGTAGTTCACCTTCCGCTGCGCGACGATCGGCACGCCGTACAGCGTCACCTTCTCGAACGCCATCACCGCCGCCTGGTCCTTCTCCCAGTGCGGCTCGCTGTACGTCCGCTTCAGCAGATGACCCGCGAGCGGCTCCACCCACTCCGGCTCGATCTTCGCGTTCACCCGCGCCCACAGCCGGCTCGTCTCCACCAGCTCCGCCGACATCACGAACCGCGGCTGCTTGCGGAACAGCGCCGAACCCGGGAACACCGCGAACTTGGCGTTGCGCGCGCCCAGATACTCGTTCTTGTTGCCGTCCTTCACGTCCTTCATCCCGACGTGGGACAGAAGACCGGCCAGCAGGGAGACATGGATCCGGTCGGCCGGCGCCTCCTCCTCGTTGAGATGGATACCCATCTGCTTGGCCACCGTGCGGAGCTGGGTGTAGATGTCCTGCCACTCACGGATCCGCAAGAAGTTCAGGTACTCCTGCTTGCACATCCGCCGGAACGAACTGGAACCCCGCTCCTTCTGCTGCTCACGCACATACCGCCACAGATTCAAATACGCGAGGAAGTCGCTGGTCTCATCCTTGAACCGGGCATGCTGCTGGTCCGCCTGGGCCTGCTTCTCCGCCGGACGCTCCCGCGGATCCTGGATCGACAGCGCCGCCGCGATCACCATCACCTCACGGACACAGCCGTTCCTGTCGGCCTCCAGCACCATCCGGGCCAGCCGCGGGTCGACCGGCAACTGGGCCAGCTTCCGGCCGGTGTCCGTCAGCCGCTTGCGCGGATCCTTCTGAGCCGGATCCAGCGCGCCCAGCTCCTGCAGCAGCTGCACACCGTCGCGGATGTTGCGATGGTCCGGCGGATCGATGAACGGGAACCTCTCGATGTCCCCGAGACCGGCCGCGGTCATCTGCAGGATGACGCTCGCCAGATTCGTCCGCAGAATCTCCGCGTCCGTGAACTCCGGCCGCGCGAGGAAGTCGTCCTCGCCGTACAACCGGATGCAGATGCCGTCCGACGTACGGCCGCAACGGCCCTTGCGCTGATTGGCGCTCGCCTGCGACACCGGCTCGATCGGCAGCCGCTGCACCTTCGTACGGTGGCTGTACCGCGAGATCCGGGCAAAACCCGGATCGATGACGTACTTGATCCCCGGCACCGTCAGCGACGTCTCCGCGACGTTCGTCGCCAGCACGATCCGGCGGCCCGTGTGCGGCTGGAAGACCCGGTGCTGCTCGGCGTGCGAAAGCCGCGCATACAACGGCAGGATCTCCGTGAACCGGTAATTCTTCCTGGTGAGGGCATCGGCGGTGTCCCGGATCTCACGCTCGCCGGACAGGAAGACAAGAATGTCCCCCTTCCCCTCCGCCATCAGCTCCTCGACGGCATCGGTGATCGCGGTGATCTGATCCCGGTCCGCGTCGTCGGAATCCTCCTCCAGCAGCGGCCGGTACCGCACCTCCACCGGATACGTCCGCCCACTCACCTCGACGATCGGCGCATCACCGAAATGCCGGGAGAAACGCTCCGGATCGATGGTGGCCGAGGTGATGACGACCTTCAGATCCGGCCTGCGCGGCAACAACTGCGCGAGGTAACCCAGCAGGAAGTCGATGTTCAGCGACCGCTCATGAGCCTCGTCGATGATGATCGTGTCGTAGGCGCGCAGCTCCCGGTCCGTCTGGATCTCCGCCAGCAGGATGCCGTCCGTCATCAGCTTGATGAACGTGGCGTCCGGATTCACCTGATCGGTGAAACGCACCTTCCAGCCCACAGCCTCCCCGAGCGGCGTCCGCAGCTCCTCCGCCACCCGCTCGGCGACCGTACGCGCGGCGATCCGGCGCGGCTGCGTGTGCCCGATCATGCCGCGCACACCACGACCCAGCTCCAGACAGATCTTCGGGATCTGGGTCGTCTTGCCCGAACCCGTCTCACCCGCCACGATCACCACCTGGTGATCGCGAATGGCGGCCGCGATCTCGTCCTTCTTCTGACTGACCGGCAGCTGCTCCGGATAGCCGACGGCAGGCACACGGGAGCGCCGCTCGTCCATCCGGACCTCGGCCCTGCCGACATCACCCTCGATCTCGGCGAGGACGGCGGCACGGGCCTCCGGCTTACGAATCTTGCGCGCGCCCTCGAGCCGCCGGCCGAGCCGGTGCGCGTCGCGCAGCGAGAGCTCGGTCAGACGGGGAGCGAGGGTGCCGAGGGCGGAGGCGGGATGCGTAGACATACGCGGTCCAGGATCTCACCTCACGGAAATCCCTGGCGAACGATTTGCACGCGGGCCGCGCCCGCGCCCCCGCACACCGCGCCCGGCCCGCCCCACGGGCAGGCGCCGTCAAGCCGTCGGCGCAGGACCCGATGACCTAGCGTGGGCGACATGTCCGATTCGCCGCACGGTGCCCACGGCCGGCCGCCCACCCGGACCGAGCACTGGGCCGCCTTCCGCGAATCACCCTTCCTGCCCGCCACCGTCCTGCTGCTCATCCTCGCCGCCGCGGCCGGACTCTTCGCCGGCTCCTACACCTACGCGATGGCCAACCCCACCCCGCACGCCATCCCCACCGCAGTCATCGGCCCCCACGGCGAACCGGCCGCCCGGCGGTTCATCGACGGCATGGAGCAGGCCCTGGACGCCTCCCTCGAACTCCAGCCCTACGACACCCGGCAGGACGCCGTGCGGGCCGTCGACGAACAGAAGGTGTTCGCGGTCGTCGAGGCACCCGCCGACGGCCGGACGATCGTCCTCGACGTCTCCGCGGCGTCCGGAGCGGCCGTCGCCCAGCTCCTCGGAGAAGCGGCGGTCAAAGTGAGCGAAACCACCGGCACCACCGTGACGGTACGCGACCTCAAGCCCCTGCAACCGGGCGATCCACGCGGCCTCGCCATCTTCTACATCTCACTCGCCGCCGTGATCATCGGCTTCGTCGGCTCCATCCAGATGAGCGTGCACGCACGGGGCCTGAACCCACTGGAACGCATCGCCTTCACCGCCGCCTACGCCCTGCTCGGCGGCTTCACCATCGCCGCCGTGGTGGACTGGCTGCTCGGCGCACTGGACCTGCCGTTCGTGGAGTCCTGGCTGATCCTGGCCCTGACGATGTTCGCCTCCGGCATGGTGTTCACGATGTTCAACACCCTGGTCGGCCGCTGGGCCATGCTGCCCACCTGGGGACTGATGGTCCTCCTCGGCAACCCCTCGTCCGGCGGCGCCGTCTCCTGGCCCCTCCTGCCCTCCCCGCTCGGCGTCATCGGCCGCTGGCTGCCACCAGGAGCCTCCGTGAACGCCCAGCACACCGCCGTCTACTTCCCCGGCCACCAGCACGCCTTCCCGTTCCTGGTACTGGCGGGCTGGGCCGTCGTCTCCGGCGCGGTCTTCCTGACCTGGCGCCACCGCCACCCGGGCGGCCGCTAGGAAACAGGCGGATCGGCGGCCGCCGCCCTGTCCCCAGCCGCCCTCTCCCCCCGGCCCGCACCGTCCCCGAGGGCGATCGACCGCGCCGTGTTGGACACGGCCTTGATCCCCAGATAAGCGGTGGTCATGCTGCTCACCGCGGTGAACGCGGCGGTCAGCACACCGACGATCACGGCCTCGTCCCCGCCCAGCCGCCACACCCCGAAGGCGGCCACCCCGGCGATCGCGACATTGCTCACCACAACGGCCAGCAACCCGTACCGGGCCCGGTACTTCTCCACCTCGACATCCCGCACCACACGCGCCTCGTCCCGGCCCATCATTCCCCCGTCCCCCACGAACCGTCCCCAGCAGCGAGAACGTAGCGCCCCTGACCGGCCGACGCCACCGGCCCGGAGAAGCCGCACACGCCGAGCCGTAAAGGACCAGACGTTCGAACGATCACCTGCTCCGGTGACCGGCGCGCAGTTCGCCGGACCGAACGAGCGGCCGCACCTAGAGTCCCTGTTCGTGAAGCTGACAGTGCGGGTGAAGCTCCTGCCCACGCCCGGCCAGGCACAAGCCCTGGAAGCCACGCTGCACGCCTGCAACGAGGCCGCCGACCACGTCTCCGCGACGGCATTCACCACCGGCACCACACGCAACCGTGAACTGCGAACCCTCACCTACACCCACATCAAGCACACCTGGGGTCTCGGCGCCCAGGCCGCCCAGCACGTGATCAAGAAGACCAGCGACGCCTACGCCGCCCTCAGAGGCAACCTGAGAGCCGGAAACCTCGGCCGGCCCGGATCCAAGCGCCACACGGCGGCCACCGGCAAACCGATCGCCTTCCGCCCCGACGCCGCGCAGCCCTACGACGACCGCATGCTCTCCTGGCAGACCGAACCGCGGACCGTCTCCATCTGGACCATCGCCGGCCGCCTGAAACATCTCGCCTACACAGGCCACCAAGGACAGCTCGAACTGCTCGCCCGGTACCGCCAGGGCGAATCCGATCTTCAGCACCGAAACGGCCAGTGGTACCTCCTGGCAACGCTCGAGCTACCCGAAGGAACTCAAAACCCTGCCCCGCGAGCGTTCATCGGCGTCGACCTCGGCATCGCCAACATCGCGACCACCTCCACAGGCCGCCGGCACAGCGGCAGGCGCCTCAACCGCACCCGCGAGAACGACACCGCCCTGCGCGCCCGCCTCCAGAAGCGCGGCACACGATCCGCGAAGCGGCGGGCCAGGCGCCACGCCGGCAAGGAGGCCCGGCGCACCCGCGACATCAACCACAAGATCAGCAAGCACATCGTGGCGGAGGCACAACGCACCGGCCGCGGCATCGCTCTGGAAGACCTGAGCGGCATCCGCGAACGGGTACGGCTGAGGAAGCCCCAACGCGTCACGATCAACTCCTGGGCCTTCGGCCAGCTCGGCGCCTTCATCGAGTACAAGGCCCGCCGTGCCGGGGTGCCCGTGGTCCACGTGGACCCCGCGTACACCAGCCAGGAGTGCTCCCGCTGCCACCACACCGACAAGCGCAACCGGCCTCACCAGGCCGTCTTCACCTGCACGTCCTGCGGCTTCGTCGAGCACGCGGACGTCAACGCGTCCCACGTCATCGGCCTGCGCGGCTGGTGGCTGTGGGTCCGCGGGGCCGAGTCACAGGCCCCTGCCCTGACGCTGATCGCGTAGGGCTGGATGCGCCGCTCCCGCCGAAGCCGTCGACGGGAGCGAGCTGCAAGCCGGGAAGCGGGGCTTCCGGGCAGCGGACGCGATCGCTCGTACGAGCGTGATCCATGAGTCATACGAAGGAGCTTCCTCATCTGCGCACGGGAAGGCGCCAGCCGCTGCTGCACGCCAACGACGGCCCGCCGGTGCGCGGAGATGAGAACGGCCCCACCGAAGAATTTCGGTGGGGCCGCATGCCCTGATCAGGGCGGCTGTGGCTGGGGCCGGGGTCGAACCGGCGACCTTCCGCTTTTCAGGCGGACGCTCGTACCAACTGAGCTACCCAGCCACGAGGCTTCCGAGGAAGCCTCAGCGGTCCTGACGGGATTTGAACCCGCGGCCTCCACCTTGACAGGGTGGCGAGCACTCCAAACTGCTCCACAGGACCAAGCTTGCGTGCAACAGTGTCGCACACGGTATTGCGTGCCCCCAACGGGATTCGAACCCGTGCTACCGCCTTGAAAGGGCGGCGTCCTAGGCCGCTAGACGATGAGGGCTATCGGCCCGCCTGCGCGCTTCTCAGCGCGTCGGGGACGTGAGAAGCATATGGGATGGCGGCGGGGTTCGCCAAAACGGTTTACGGGGAGGCCGGGGAGGCGGTGTCCGGGCCGGGGGTGGTGCGGGGGCGGCGGTGGTCGAGGACGTCCTCCGGGAGGTGGCGGCTCACTTCCGCCGTGGTCAGGCCGAGGCCGCCGAGCTTGATCTCGTCCCACGCCTGCAGGCGGTGGCTGTCGCGGTCGACGTAGAGGATCGAGGCCTCGATGGGATCGGGGTACTTGCCCTCCACCGCGCGCAGGCCGCTGCCTCCGGTCGAGCCCTCCATGCGCAGCCGGGTGCCGTACTTCAGCAGCTCGGTGCCCTCGTGGTGCAGGTGGCCGCAGAGCACCAGGGGCACCTGGCCGTCCGTCTCCCTGGCCGCCACGGGTTCGTGGGCGACGGCCACGTCGACCGGGGTGCCGGCCGTCCGCTGGTCGCGCAGGGCCGAGGCCAGGCGGTCGCCGGCGAGCCGTTCGGCCGCGTCGCCGCCGGTGGCCGCCGAGCGGTCGGGGGTGTACTGGGGGTCGCCGATCCCGGCGAAGCGCAGGCCGGCCACGGTGCGTGCGCGGCCGTCGTCCAGGACGTGGACGTTCTTCATGCGTTCCAGGTAGCGCTGGGTGGTGCGCGAGTCGTGGTTGCCGCGGACCCAGACGTAGGGGGCGCCCAGGTCGGCGATGGGGTCGAGGAAGCCGTTCTCCGCCGCCGTGCCGTGATCCATGGTGTCGCCGGAGTCGACGATCACGTCGACCTTGTACTGCTTCACCAGCGAGGCGATGATCTTCCAGCTCGCCGGGTTGAGGTGGATGTCGGAGACGTGCAGGACGCGGAGGGTGGCCGGGTCCGGCTGGTAGGCGGGGAGGGTGGACGTGACGTCGTAGAGCTTGGTGACGTTGGTGACCAGGCGGGCCAGTTCCTGCTGGTAGACGTCGAATTCGGTGACGATGCTGCGTGCGTTGCCGACCACGGACGGGGCTGAGGACAGCAGTCCGGAGAACCGGGGTTCGAGGACGGACTTGGGGTTCCAGGTGGCGTAGGCGCAGGCGCCGGAGGCCGCGAGCAGGGTGAGGGCGAGTCCGCCGGCCGTGACGGCTCGGCGGGGGCGGCGGTACACGGCGAGGCCGAGGGCGGTGGCGCCGGTGACGACGGCGACGCCGGAGCGCAGGGCGAGGTCGAGGGTGCCGTGTTCGACGTCCCGGGCGACCTCGTCCTGGAGGCCGGAGATGCGTTCGGGGTGGTCGACGAGTGCCTGGGCGCGGGGCGGGTCGAGCTGGTCGACGTTGACGTCCAGGCGGACGGGGGCGATGTGGCTGTCCAGGGTCAACGCGCCGAGCGGGGAGACGTTGATCTTCGTGCCGCCGGTGAGGGAGGGGCGCAGCGCCATGGTGGTGTCCATCGGGCCGACCGGGGCTCGTACGTTGCCGACGACGAGCAGGCCGAGCCAGGCGCCGGCGAGGACGACGGCGGTGAGGCCGAGGGCGTTCAGCCAGGGCCGGGGGCGGGTGGCCAGTTCGAGGTCGGGGAGGGGGCGGGGGGTGCGGGTGCGGTCGGGTTTGCGGTGGAGCCTGCGGTTCAGGGCTGCGACGGGGACGCGGACCATTGGGGCCGTATGCCCGTGCTCCGGTGTGGATATGCGGGGTTCGGCTCTCTCGTGCGGCGGTTCCGTGCCGGACAATGACCGTGTGCTGGAGATGACGCGCGAGGAGTTCGAGGAACTGGTCGCCGAGGCGCTCGACCGGATTCCTCCGGAGTTGATGCGGCTGATGGACAACGTCGCGGTGTTCGTCGAGGACGAACCGCCGGCCGATGATCCGGAGCTGCTCGGGTTGTACGAGGGGACGCCGCTGACGGAGCGGGGGGAGTGGTACGCGGGGGTGCTGCCGGACCGGATCACGGTGTACCGGGGGCCGACGTTGCGGATGTGCGGGTCGCGGGAGGACGTCGTGGCCGAGACGGAGGTCACGGTGGTGCATGAGATCGCGCACCACTTCGGTATCGATGACGCCCGGCTGCACGCGCTCGGTTACGGGTGAGCGGGTGGGGCGGGTTCGGTCGTGGTGCGTGTCTTCTTGTGGGCGGCGGGAGTTGGTGAGGTTGACTTCCTTTTCCGCCTTCGGAGGTGGCCGCCGTGCGCCGCTTGTACGTTCCCGTCCGTCTGGCCGTCACGGTGCTGGCGGTGTCCGTGGCCGCGGGGTGTGTGAGCGTCGGTGAGGACGACGGCGGGGCCCGGCCCGCGCATTCGGCGGGGCAGCGTGGGGGTGAGGCGCCGGATGGTGTCGCTGGGGGTGGCGGGGGTGGTTTCGGGTACGGCGGTCCGGGGGGTGACGGAAAGCACGAGCACGGGGGGAAGGTGAAGCCCGGGAAGTCGGCGTCGGCGTCGGTGTCGCCGTCCGGGGAGGATCGTGAGCCGTCGGAGTCCGCGCGGCCGGGGAAGAGCTCGCAGCCGGGGGATCCGGCGCCGACGAAGGCCGAGCCGTCGCCTCCGGTGACCTCGGCTCCGCCTGAGCCTCCGGTGTCGACGCCGCCCGGGCCGACGTCGGAGCCGCCGTCGGCGGAGCCGTCCTCGTCGGCTCATGAGGAGGCGAGGGCGCAGTTGGTGCGGCGGGAGCCGGCGCCGGCGGCGGGCGTGCCGGCGTGAGGTGAGGGGCTGGGGGCGCTGCTGACCTGGGGCTGTGGGGTCCGGTTTGCCTTTGGGGGTGGTGGGTGCGTATGGTGGTAGATCGTTTGATCCCATTTGCCCGGCGCCACCACAGAGCGCGCCGTGTGGCGCGTACTCTCCCTTGCCGTGGCGGACCGCATTGAGGCGGTCGTATGCGAATCACGGAGTTGACGGGCGCGTGCCGAAGAGACTCCGGAAGGTTTCGCATTCGCATGTCCGTGTCCAGTACTGATCAGATCGTCATGCCCGAGAACGAGAACGTCAAGGACGAACTCGTGGACGGGACGACCGAGATCACCGAGGTCCCCGAGACCACTGACACCCCTCAGTCCCCCCAGATCACCTTCGCCGACCTCGGTCTCCCCGAGGGCGTCGTGCGCAAGCTCGCGCAGAACGGCGTGACCACTCCCTTCCCGATCCAGGCCGCGACCATCCCGGACGCCCTGGCCGGCAAGGACATCCTCGGCCGTGGCCGCACCGGTTCCGGCAAGACCCTCTCCTTCGGTCTGCCGACGCTGGCCACGCTGGCCGGCGGCCGCACCCAGAAGCACAAGCCCCGCGCCGTCATCCTGACCCCGACGCGTGAGCTGGCCATGCAGGTGGCCGACGCCCTCCAGCCGTACGGCGACGTCCTCGGCCTGAAGATGAAGGTCGTCTGCGGCGGTACGTCGATGGGCAACCAGATCTACGCCCTGGAGCGCGGTGTCGACATCCTCGTCGCCACTCCGGGCCGGCTGCGCGACATCATCAACCGCGGTGCCTGCTCGCTCGAGGACACCCAGATCGCCGTCCTCGACGAGGCCGACCAGATGTCCGACCTGGGCTTCCTGCCCGAGGTCACCGAGCTGCTCGACCAGGTTCCGGCGGGCGGCCAGCGCATGCTGTTCTCCGCGACCATGGAGAACGAGATCAAGACGCTCGTCGACCGCTACCTGAACGACCCGGTCAGCCACGAGGTGGACGCGGCCCAGGGTGCGGTGACGACCATGTCGCACCACATCCTCATCGTGAAGCCGAAGGACAAGGCGCCGGTCACGGCCGCGATCGCCTCCCGCAAGGGCCGCACGATCATCTTCGTCCGTACCCAGCTGGGTGCGGACCGGGTCGCGGAGCAGCTCCGTGAGGCCGGTGCGAAGGCCGACGCGCTGCACGGCGGCATGACCCAGGGCGCCCGGACCCGGACGCTGGCCGACTTCAAGGACGGTTACGTCAACGTCCTGGTCGCGACGGACGTCGCGGCGCGCGGCATCCACGTGGACGGCATCGACCTGGTGCTGAACGTGGACCCGGCCGGCGACCACAAGGACTACCTGCACCGGGCCGGCCGTACGGCGCGTGCGGGCCGTACCGGCACGGTGGTCTCCCTGTCGCTGCCGCACCAGCGGCGCCAGATCTTCCGGCTGATGGAGGACGCGGGCGTCGACGCCGCGCGCCACATCATCCAGGGCGCCGGCGCCTTCGACCCGGAGGTCGCCGAGATCACCGGTGCCCGGTCGATGACCGAGGTCCAGGCCGAGTCCGCGAACAACGCGGCCCAGCAGGCCGAGCGCGATCTGGCCCAGCTCACCAAGCAGCTCGAGCGCGCCCAGCGCCGGGCCGCCGAGCTGCGCGAGGAGGCCGACCGGCTGGTCGCGCGGGTCGCCCGGGAGCGTGGCGAGGACCCGGAGACCGCGGTGGCCGAGGCCCAGGCGGCCGCGGCGGAGGCCGTGGTCGAGGCCGCGGCGCAGCAGCCGGCGGAGCGCGAGACGGAGCGTGAGGACCGTCCGGCGGCTTCGGCGCCGTACGAGCGCGGTGACCGTGGTGGTCGTGGTTTCGAGCGTCGTGACGACCGCGGTGACCGTGGTGGTCGTGGTTTCGAGCGTCGTGACGACCGCGGTGACCGCGGTGGCCGTGGCTTTGAGCGTCGTGACGACCGTGGCGACCGTGGTGGCCGTGGCTTTGAGCGTCGTGACGACCGTGGCGGTCGTGGCTTCGAGCGCCGGGACGACCGCGGTGACCGTGGTGGCCGTGGTTTCGAGCGTCGTGACGACCGCCGTCCGTTCGACCGTGACCGCGACCGTGGTTTCGAGCGTCGTGACGACCGCGGTGACCGTGGTGGCCGTGGCTTCGAGCGCCGCGACGACCGCCGTCCCTCCGACCGCCGTGACGAGCGGGGCGGCTTCCGCCGTGACGACCGCGGTGGTCACCGGGGCAGCGACCGCCCGTTCAACCGTGACCGCCGTGACGACCGTCCGGGTTTCCGTTCGGCCGGTCACGACCGCCCCTACGGCCGTCGTGACGACCACCGTGGCACCGGTTCCTTCGGCCGCCGCGACGACAAGCCGCGCTGGAAGCGCAACGGCTGACATCGGATGACCGGCTGACCGCCGGTCTCCACCGCCGAAACGGCCGCGGGCCCCGGACATTCTCCGGACCCATGACGCGCCCGCCGCGGCGAGGGCGGTGAGGACGACGGTGGCACCCGCGCGGGAGAAGGTCCGTGGAAGTGT
>NZ_JBEYRK010000037.1:0-85012 GCF_040704065.1 Streptomyces sp. NPDC047869 | reverse complement strand
GTCGAGGGTGACTCCGCCGGCGGCTCGGCCAAGTCGGGCCGGAACCCCCAGTACCAGGCGATCCTCCCGATCCGCGGCAAGATCCTCAACGTCGACGGGCGCCGTCCACACACGGATACCCTTGACAGGTGACCGACGCCCAAGAGACCGCAGCAGACAGTTCCGTGCGCACCACCGGGGGCACCCCCCCGGACGATGCCGGGGCCTCTGTGCTGGGGGCGCCGACTCCGCTGCTCGAACCCCGCGAGGGCATTCCGCCCGTGATCACCGACGAGGCCGCGCTCGCCGAGGTGATCGCCGCCTTCGCCGCCGGCTCCGGCCCCGTCGCCGTCGACGCCGAGCGCGCCTCCGGCTACCGCTACGGCCAGCGCGCCTACCTGGTGCAGCTCCGCCGCGAGGGGGCGGGCAGCGCGCTCATCGACCCCGTCGCCTGTCCCGATCTCTCCAGTCTCGGCGAGGCGCTGACCGGCGTCGAGTGGGTGCTGCACGCCGCCACCCAGGACCTGCCCTGCCTGCGGGAGATAGGCATGGTCCCGACCCGGCTGTTCGACACCGAGCTGGCCGGCCGGCTCGCCGGGTTCCCCCGGGTCGGTCTCGGCGCCATGGTCGAGGGTGTGCTCGGTTTCGTCCTGGAGAAGGGCCATTCCGCCGTCGACTGGTCGACCCGGCCGCTGCCCGACCCCTGGCTGCGCTATGCGGCCCTGGACGTCGAACTCCTCGTGGACCTGCGGGACGCCCTGGAGAAGGAGCTGGACCGGCAGGGCAAGCTCGACTGGGCGCTCCAGGAGTTCGGAGCGATCGCGGCGGCGCCGCCCGCCGAGCCCCGCAAGGACCCCTGGCGCCGTACGTCCGGGATGCACAAGGTGCGGCGGCGCCGGCAGCTGGCCGTCGTACGGGAGCTGTGGGAGACCCGGGACCGGATCGCGCAGCGGCGGGACGTGTCACCGGGCAAGGTGCTGTCGGACGCGGCCATCGTGGAGGCCGCCCTCTCGCTCCCGGTCAACGTGCACGCGCTGGCCGCGCTGAACGGGTTCGGGCACCGGGTGGGACGCCGGCAGCTCGAGCAGTGGCTGGCGGCGGTCGACCGGGCGAAGGCGCTGCCCGAGGCGCAGTTGCCCCAGCCGGGGCAGCCGGTCACCGGACCGCCGCCGCCGCGGGCGTGGGCCGACAAGGATCCCGCCGCGGCGGCCCGGCTGTCGGCCGCGCGGGCGGGGGTGTCGGCGCTGGCCGAGCAGCTCAACATGCCCCAGGAGAACTTGGTCTCCCCCGACACCGTGCGGCGGGTGTGCTGGGAGCCGCCGGCCGCTGTGGACGCCGGGACGGTGGCGGACGCGCTGGCCGGATACGGGGCGCGGCCCTGGCAGGTCGAGCAGGTGACGCCCGTGCTGGTCGCGGCGCTGTCGGGCGCGGGCGCCTGAAGCGGAACCCGGACGTCGAAATCACGCCAAGATCCTGGGCGCGTCCACGCGCCCCGCTTCACCGTTCCGGGGGCGGCTTCCACGCGCCCCGCTCCGTGTCCTCAGGCCCGCGTTCCGCATGGGAGCGCGGGCTCTGTCCGTGTCGGCCCCGGGAGCGGACTCGGGGCGCGCGCCCCGGCAGGCCGGCACCTGCTCCGGGAGGCTCCACGGCCCCGTCGGTGTGACGTTCGCCGCTCCGGCCGGGGGGAGGACTGGGCAGTCACGTTACTCACAAGTAGCATGGCCCGTAAGCAAGCGCTCAGCATCCCGCACCCTGGAGGAGAGCCATCGTGCCTCGTACCGTCAGGGACGTCGTCTTCGTCGACGGCGTCCGCACCCCGTTCGGCAAGGCGGGCCCGAAGGGCATCTACCACGAGACCCGGGCCGACGACCTCGTCGTCAAGGCGATCCGGGAGCTGCTGCGCCGCAACCCGGGTCTGGACCCGAAGAAGATCGACGAGGTCGCCATCGCGGCGACCACCCAGATCGGTGACCAGGGTCTGACCCTCGGCCGCACGGCCGGCATCCTCGCGGGCCTGCCGCAGTCCGTCCCCGGCTACTCGATCGACCGCATGTGCGCCGGCGCCCTGACCGCCGTGACCACCACCGCCGGTTCGATCGCGTTCGGCGCCTACGACGCCGTCATCGCCGGTGGCGTGGAGCACATGGGCCGCCACCCGATGGGCGAGGGCGTGGACCCGAACCCGCGCTTCGTCTCCGAGAAGCTGGTCGACGAGTCGGCGCTGTTCATGGGCATGACCGCCGAGAACCTGCACGACCGCTACCCGCAGATCACCAAGCTGCGCGCCGACGAGTACGCCGTGCGCTCGCAGGAGAAGGCCGCCAAGGCGTACGCCAACGGCAAGATCCAGCAGGACCTGGTACCGATCTCGGTGCGCCGCACCAGCCCCGAGGGCGGCGAGACGGGCTGGGGCCTGGTCACGGCCGACGAGCCGATGCGCCCGGGCACCACGCTGGAGAACCTCCAGGGCCTGAAGACCCCGTTCCGCGTGCACGGCCGGGTCACCGCCGGCAACGCGGCCGGCCTGAACGACGGCGCCACCGCGTCGATCATCGCGAGCGAGGACTTCGCCCGCGAGAACGGCCTGCCGGTCAGGATGCGCCTGGTCTCCTACGCCTTCGCGGGTGTCGAGCCGGAGGTGATGGGCTACGGCCCGATCCCGGCCACGGAGAAGGCCCTCGCCAAGGCGGGTCTGTCCATCTCCGACATCGGTCTGTTCGAGATCAACGAGGCCTTCGCCGTCCAGGTGCTGGCCCTCCTCGACCACTACGGCATCGCGGACGACGACGAGCGCGTCAACCAGTACGGCGGCGCGATCGCCTACGGTCACCCGCTCGCCTCCTCCGGCGTCCGCCTGATGACGCAGCTGGCCCGCCAGTTCGAGGAGCAGCCCGAGGTCCGCTACGGCCTCACCACCATGTGCGTCGGCTTCGGCATGGGCGCGACGGTCATCTGGGAGAACCCGCACTTCGACGGAGGCGACAAGTGAGCACCACCGCTGAACTCCTGAAGGGCGCGGCCGAGCTGTTCCCGGACGAGGTCGTCACGCAGGCGCACGTACGCCACTTCGACCTGCCGTTCGGGGCCGGGCGCTTCGCGCTCATCACCCTGGACAACGGCCTGGACCACACCAAGCCGACCACCTTCGGCCCGCAGTCGCTCGCGAACCTCAACACCGCGATCGACCAGGTGGAGAAGGAGGCCGCGGACGGCGAGATCGTCGGCGCCGGCGTGACCGGCAAACCGTTCATCTTCGCGGTCGGCGCCGACCTCAAGGGCGTGGAGCTGCTCAAGCAGCACGACCACGCGCTGGCCATCGGCAAGGGTGGCCACGAGGTCTTCAAGCGCCTCGCCGAGCTGGCCGTGCCCACCTTCGCCTACTACAACGGCGCGGCGATGGGCGGCGGCGTCGAGGTCGGCCTGCACTGCACCTACCGCACGGTGTCGAAGGCCATCCCCGCGTTCTCCCTGCCCGAGGTCTTCCTCGGCCTGGTTCCGGGCTGGGGCGGCTGCGCGCTGCTGCCGAACCTGATCGGCGCCGACAAGGCCGTCTCGGTCATCATCGAGAACAGCCTCAACCAGAACAAGCAGCTCAAGGGCAAGCAGGTCTTCGAACTGGGCATCGCCGACGCCCTCTTCGAGGGTGCCGACTTCCTGGAGCAGTCGCTGCTGTGGACCGCCCAGGTCCTCAAGGGCGACATCGAGGTCGAGCGCCCGGCGATCGACCGCGGCGAGGCCTGGGACCAGGCCGTCGCGCGCGGCCGGTTCATCGCCGACGGCAAGGTGCACGGCGCGGCCCCGGCCGCCTACCGGGCCCTGGAGATCATCGCGGCCGCCAAGAACGGCGACCTGCAGCAGGGCTTCGACGCCGAGGACCAGGCCCTCGCCGACCTGATCATGGGTGGCGAACTGCGCTCCGGCATCTACGCGTTCAACCTCGTCCAGAAGCGCGGCAAGCGTCCCGCCGGCGCCCCGGACAAGAACCTGGCCCGCCCGGTCACCAAGGTCGGTGTCGTCGGCGCCGGCCTGATGGCCTCTCAGCTCGCGCTGCTCTTCCTGCGCCGCCTCGAGGTGCCGGTCGTCCTGACCGACATCGACCAGGAGCGCGTCGACAAGGGTGTGGGCTACGTCCACGCCGAGATCGACAAGCTGCTCGGCAAGGGCCGGATCAACCAGGACAAGGCCAACCGCCTCAAGGCGCTGGTGACGGGTGTCCTGGACAAGGCCGAGGGCTTCTCGGACGCCGACTTCATCATCGAAGCCGTCTTCGAGGAGATCGGCGTCAAGCAGCAGGTGTTCGCGGAGGTCGAGACGGTCGCCCCGGCGCACGCGATCCTCGCCACCAACACGTCCTCGCTGTCGGTGTCGGAGATGGCGTCGAAGCTGAAGCACCCCGAGCGGGTCGTCGGCTTCCACTTCTTCAACCCGGTCGCGATCCTCCCGCTGCTGGAGATCGTCCGCGGCGAGAAGACGGACGACGCCTCGCTGGCGACCGCCTTCGCGGTGGCCAAGAAGCTGAAGAAGACGGCGGTTCTGGTGAAGGACGCCCCGGCGTTCGTCGTGAACCGCATCCTCACCCGCTTCATGGGCGAGATCCAGAACGTCATCGACGAGGGCACCCCGGTCGAGGTCGCGGAGAAGGCGGTGGAGCCCCTGGGCCTGCCGATGTCCCCGCTGGTCCTGCTCGAACTGGTCGGCCCGGCGATCGGCCTGCACGTCTCGGAGACCCTCAACCGGGCCTTCCCGGACCGCTTCACGGTCTCCCCGAACCTCGCGGCCGTCGTCAAGGCGGGCAAGCGCGGCTTCTACGTCTACGACAGCGGCAAGCCGGAGCTGGACCCGGAGGTCGCCGCGCTGCTGAAGCAGGGCGACACCGTCCTGACCGAGGAGCAGGTCCGCGACCGCGTCCTGGACGCGGTGGCCCAGGAGATCGGCCTGATGCTCGACGAGGGCGTCGTCGCCGAGGCCCAGGACATCGACCTCTGCCTGATCACGGGCGCCGGCTGGCCCTTCCACCTGGGCGGCATCACGCCGTACCTGGACCGCGAGGGTGTCTCCGAGCGGGTGAACGGGAAGCGGTTCCTGGCTCAGGGGGTGGCGAGCGTTCCGGCGTAACCCGGGCGGACTCTTCGCGGCAGGGCTCCCGGCACCCGACGGTGCCGGGAGCCCTGCCGTTTCGTCGGAAGCGGCCTCGAAGGATACAGTCCACGTACAGCCGTTCGATCCTTCGCGCCGACTACCAGGACGGCCTACGGGCCCGGACGGGCAGGACACCAAGAGCGTTGAGTGGAACATGCGGTGCCGGATGACGGGTCTCCGGGCGGTGACGGCGGTCGCGGCCGTCCTCGCCGTGATCGGATCCTTCGTTGCCTACGCCCACTGGCCGAGCCGTGGCGACCGGGACACGCCCCGGACCTATCACGTCTGGCACTGGAACATAGCCGGCAGCGCCCTGCACCACGGATCGGTCAGCGACGGGCTGATAGAGGCGGCGTCACTGTCCATCCGCCGCCGCGGCGCCGACTTCGTCTCGCTCAATGAGGTCTGCTACAGCCAGTACCGCGCGCTGCGGAACAGCCTGGCTCGCGCGTCCTGGCCGCAGGATTCCGGCGATTTCTCCCGCTTCGCGGGCACCCGGGCATCCTCCCCCGCGCTGTGTGGGGGTACCGGCCCCTACGGGATCGCCGTGTTCAGCAAGCTCCCTCTCGGATCGTCACGGCAGTACGAACTGCCGCCCGACGGCTCCGCGGAGCAACGGAAGATGCTGTGCGCCGCGCTACGCGCCACACCTCGGATGAGGTTCTGCACGGTGCACATCACAACGCGCAGCACCCTGTGGGAGGGAATGCCTGTCAATTACCGGCAGATCCGCTTCGTCCGCCAGGCTTTGGACGCCTTCGACGCGGAAGGCCAGGCTTACCTGGTGGCCGGGGACTTCAACGCACAACCCGACTACGGCCGGGTCAACCAGCTGTACGCCCCGTCACTGACGACAGCCGCCAACCACGGAAACACGGGTGCGCACCGCGAACTGGACGATTCGGACGACGCACACTGTCCAGGCTACGGTCAGGGTACGGCCGTCGGCACCCGAGCCGTCGCGAAACCCTGCGGGCGCGACCCGAAAGTGGACGAGATCTTCGTACGCGAGTCCCGGCTGGCCGGCGCGTACGGTGCTGTCGCACTGTCGATCCCCCGCACTTGCTCGGGGCTCGCGTACTGCTCCGATCACCGCGCCCTGTTCGGCACCGTGCGCATGACCGTGCATTGAGGCCGCAGCCGTGCGATCACTCACCACGCCCCGGAGAAGGGGAGGTGCTCGCACTTCTCGTTGCACGCTTCGCGCGAAGCAACGGACGTCCTGATCCAGTTGCCCTCCGGGACACCGTGGATTCTCATGTTCAGCTGGGTCGGCCGGGAGTGCAGCGCACTGAACACCGAGACGAACTCCACCAGATACCGCCCCGGTCTCCAGTCGTGCGGATGACGCACACTCCAGGTGCCGTCGTCACGCACCGGCGCCTCGGCGATCAGGCGCCCGCCCTCCAGCACCATGACCTTGGAAACGTCAGGCGCGGCCGTGCCGGAGAAGCGGGGCCTCGGTCCGCTCCAGGCACTCTCGCGGGGGCCGAGCACCACCGGCGGTTCCACCTGGTCTCGCACGAAGAAAGGCACGGTGGCCGCCGCCGTCACACCGGAGTCAACGAGGCCGACGGCCCGCAGTACGTGCTCGCCCCCCGGCCAGTTCACCGTGCGCCGCCACAGCCAGCGCCCCTCGCTGTTGACGGAGGTACCGCCCACGTAGCCGTTCTCGTCGAAGAACAGCACGTACGACGTCCCCGCCGGGGCCTCGCCGGAGAACTTGTGCAGCGGGCTGACGGCCCTCGACGCGGAGGGGGACTTGATGGTCGGCGGACCGGCGACCGGATTGCCGCCGTAGAGAGCCGACTCGGGGTTCGAGACGGTGAACTCGGCCTGCACGGACGGGTAGACGCCCTGCCGCTGCAGCGCGTCGGTGGCCACCAGACCGGGAGGCAGACCCGGCAGCTGGTTTAGCGCCGAGGCGAAGATCCGCGCCACTTCGAGGGCGCCCGCCTCGTTGAAGTGCGTCGAGTCGATGATCCCGTCCGGGTGGTTGGGGTGCTCACCGGCGTCCGTCCACCGGTAGAAGCCACGGGCTCTGGTGGGACCCAGTTCCTGCAGCATCCGCGTCGTGAAGTGGTTGAGATCGACCAGCGGGGTCCCCATGGCAGCCGCGCACTCCCGCACCAGTTCGGGATATCCGTCGTGCGAGTCGACCACGTTGCCGTGGATGTCGAAGGTGCAGCGCGCGGTGGGTGTCACCAGAACCGGGGTGGCCCCCTCGGCCCTGATCGCCTCGACGTAAAGCCTGAGGAACTCGGTGAATTCCCGGGGGCTGTGATACCTGAGCGGCACGTTGATGCGCTGCTCCACCGCTCCGAAGTCGATCACCACCACGTCTCCGGGGCCGATCATGTTCAGCAGGGTGATGAACCGCTCCGTGTAGTAGGAACGGGCCGTCATGGCGTCACGGGCGTAGTTCTTCAACTCGTAGTGACCGTTGAGGAAGTCCACGAGGTACTGACCCCAGCCGGCCAGGGGGCCCTCGGCCGGGGTTCTCGACGTCGCCACGGAATTGCCGATGATGCAGAACTTGTTCATGGTCTCCTGGTGCCCCCTTACAAGGGCCAGCCGGGCAGTTGCCCCGCGTGGAACAACTGGTTACGCGGCGAGCCGGCTTCGAATTGGCTGGCGATCGGGAAGTAACTGGGCAGGAACGCCGCGAGCGTGGCGTCCTGTTCATCCTCCGAGATGTCCCCGTCATGGAAGTCGTTGAGACAGAAGACATCGTTGGAGCGAGCCGCTAGAAGGTGGTTCAGCTTCTTCACCTGCTCGCTCAGCCCCACGTTGACAAAACCGCTGGAGATGCCGCCCGGGATGCTGCGGCCCGTGTAGTAGCCGAAGTAGTGGTGCAGCGACGAGGCGACCGACACATCGGTACTGTCCCTGAGCTGGTTGTGCGCAGTGGCGCGCATGGCATCCGGGAAGTGCTTCTCCAGGTCGTACATGACGCTGCGCCGCAGGGGGTGCGGTGCGTGGATGAAGGAATTCACCAGCGTCCGCCCGAACATCGCGGACACCAGCCCGCGGTTGTTCTTGGCCGCCATTCGGCTGAATTCGTCCAGGCTGGAAATGGGGCTCATCGGGATGGCGTTGGACGACATGAAGTGCTTGGACTGGCCGTTGCCGAGGAAGAAGAGGCTCGGCAGGATGGCGCGGGCGGCGAAGACGTCGTCATTGAAGTAGAGGAAGTGCTCCGCCAGGCCGTCGATGTGATGCAGTCGGCTCTCGATCGCGTGCGAGTTGTACGTGGGCAGTGCGCCTTCCCGGCCGAATATCTCCGTGTGATCCACCACGCGGACCCGGGGGTGGGAGACGTCCAGCCACTGCGGCACCTGTCGGTCCGTCACCACGTAGATGTTGCGGATCCAGGGGGCGTACATGTCCAGCGATCTGAATGAGTAGCGCAGCTCATCGCGATTGCGGAAGCGGGCGGCGCTCGTCGCCGCGTCCTCCGTCTCGATTCCCTTTGCTGCGAGGACCGCGTTCTTGCGTTCGAGCCAGGAGACGTCGGCCCCGTCGACCCAGGTGTAGACGGCGTCGATGGGGAAGTCGATGTCGTGGTGCAGAGTCTGGTTGAACGCCTGGATGGTCGGGTACTGCCGCCCGCCCAGCACCATCTGCGCCCGGCGCAGCGCCGCCCTGGGTATGCGGCTGCCAATGAGTGTGCGGTAGCTGGAGACGATGCACTCCTCGTCGTCCGGGTCGTCGTCCCAGAAGGCCAGGGTGCAGCCGTAGGCGGCGCCTAGCCGCAGGGTGCGCGACGGGGTGACCGCGCTCTGGTACACGCGGACACCCGGGCAGGAGGTCTGCAGGTGATCGGTCGCGAAGCCGGCGAGTGTCGTGACGACGGCGTTGTCCGAGTTGTTGAGCACGGCCATGTACACCGCCCGGTCCTGGCAGCTCTCCGCCAGGCTCTTGAGCGCCGACTCCCGCAGACTCGAGTGCACGGCGACGGTGTGGCGCACCTTGTTCGTCCGGCTGACGAAGTACGGGATGCGGGCGGCCTCGAGCGCACCGGCGACGATCCGCAGGTTGGCGTTGACGATGTCGAAGGGTGTCTCCGCCCGGATGACGCGGCACACCTGACCTCCGGCGCGCACCAGGAAGGCGTCCTGTTTCAGCAGGCGCTCCTCGGTGCTCGTCAACTCCCGCGTGTGCTTCGTGCTCTGCGGGACGGCGGCCGCGGCGGTGGCCTGGCCGAAGACTCCGGATGCTAGCGAATGGGCGGCCACCCGCCGGGCCTTCTGCTCAGCGCGTCGTCCCGACCTCCGGTCGTCCTCGAGAGCGGCGAAAAGGTCGTCCCAGGGCGCCGGCTGGCGGAACCGCTGCGCCTGTTCGACCGCGGCGTGTCCCATCGACCACCGCATCTCGTTGTTCTCGATCATGTGGAGCAGCGCGGAGGCCAGCGCCTCGGTGTCGCCCTGCGTGGCCAGCAGTCCGGTGTGACTCTCGGACACCACCTCACGGGCCGCGTTGGGGCTGTCGTAGGCAACCACGGGCACGCCTGCGGCCTGGGCCTCCATCAAGGAGAGCCCGACGGCGTCCTCCTCCGCGGCGCTCAGGGCGATGCTCGCCTTCGCCCACTCCTCCGCGATGACCGCGGGCGCCTCTCCGATGAACTGGACGCTGCCCTGCAACGCCATCTGGTCACGCTTGCCCACCAGGCTCCGGCCCAGCGGGCCGTCCCCTATGACGCGCAGGGACCAGCTCGGGTAATACTCCAGGACTCTGGACCAAGCGGCCAGCGCCTCGGCGACGCCGGACTCCTTCTCGAGACGCGCCACCAGGAGCACCATGCGCGTCTCCAGCGTCGAACGGGGTCTGAAACCCTCGGGCAGTATCGGTGGCACGTCGACCAGAGGTGGCGTTCCCCGGCCGAAGGTCTCGCTGAACCACTCGCGGGAACGCGCGCGGGGCAAGGCGACGGCATCGCACCGTGTGATGTTCTGCAGCAGCGGCTCGACGCGGGGACCGCCCACTTCCGGCGCGGTCATCCCGTAATACACCGTCATGACGTGCGCGGGCGCGAAGCGTGCAGCATACGCGAGGAGGGCCGGCGAGGTGACGATCAGGACGTCGGCATCGAGGCCTTGAAGCGCGCACTCCACTTCGATGTCGGCGAGGCGATGGAAGCGATCGTCCCAGCGCCGCTCGACCACCTCGCTCGGCAGTGCGATCAGGGCCTCACTGGCGGCCGCGTCCGGACCGGGACGACGCACCGCCCTCGACTGCGTCGTCTCAATGAGAAAGCTGACGGCGATTCGCGGGTCGGGCGCGACGAACCGGCGTCGGCGTGCCTTGAAGACACTGAGGACCTGGACCTCGTGCCGGGCCGTGAGCTCTGCCGCGTGTCCGAACAGCGCGCGCTCGGCATCGCCCATGACATCCGCCTGCGTCAGCAGGAAAGCGACCTTCATCTGTTCCTCACTCGCCCCCGGACTCATCACCGCAGGTGAACCGGAAGTTCCCGGCGGGCGTGTACCGGGGCTGGATCGTCATGAGCGTGCCGCGCACCGGGGACACCAGGATCTTCCGCATGGCGAAGACCCGTTCCGGCGTCTGCACGTCGTGCAGACGCCGCGCGAGGCGCAGCGGAGCATGACCCTCCGTGTGGACCACGACGTTCCAGTGTTCGGGCCGCTTCGTAAACGGGACCATTTCGGCCAGCGGCACCTCGAGGCGCCACACGCCGGGTTCGGCCTCGACCAGCGGGCACCGCACACTGCGGCCGGCAGCGACCAGCTCGGCCCAGGGCTCGTCGGTGCCGGTGCCCAACACGCGCAGGTCCACCTCGATACGCGCGTGCTCGATGTACACGTTGACTACCTCGGCCGCCGGTTTGGCCTTGCTGCAGACGACGCGGGCGTCACCCCTCAGCGTGCGCCCGAGACGGTAGCGGTCGGCCGTCAGGGGCGAGTACTTCATCGGGCCCGTACTGCCGTTTAGCGGAGTGGTCTGTTCCACCAGGAGCAGCGGCAGTGTCCTGCTTCTGCGTCCCGAACTGACGCGGAGTCTCAATGTCCAGCGTCCGGGCGTGACCGACGCGCCGCCGACGGCGGCGCCCAGGAGCACCGCGGCGTCCATGAGCAGGCGTCCGTCCCGCGCCGTGTACACCCGGGCGGGGCTACGGAACCTCTGGTGCCGTCTGCTGAGGATGATCTCGGCCTGGTCGACGCCCTGGAGCGAGCCGGGCAGTTCCGCGTGGAGGTTTACCGTCTGCCCGTCGAGGACAGCCGCGTAGTTCAGGCGTGCTGCGTTGCCGGCGCGCCGGGGGAGGAAGAACCGGGTCATCAGCCGGGTGCGCACCGCCACGAGCCGGGCGTTGGCACTCCGCCGCATGCGCCCCAGGTGTCTGCGTCGAGGGATCATGCGGATGCCGTCTCCAACTCTGTGGGCCGGTGCACGGCTCCCTGTTCGGTTCCGGGACGCTCATAGGGGCTCGGAACCGGGAAGTATGACGCCAGGAAGTCGCGCACCATGCGTTCCTGAGCCTCGGGGTCCTCCGGCACGATGGTGTCGTTGATGCAGAAGGTGTCGAAGTCACGCCGCGCCAGCAGCCGGTTGAGCCGCTGCTGGGCCGCGCGGTCGCCGATGTCGATGTACACGTATCTGAGGTCCGACACGGTGGCCCGCGCCGTGTGGTAGGCGTGATAGTGGTGCAGCGACGACGCTATTGGCACGTCGTCGGGAGAGCGGAAGCGTGAATGCTGCGTGCGCTGGTGATCGCTGGCGTAGGTCTCCTCGATCTCCTGCAGGACCGAGCGCCTGAGGGCGTGCGGGGTGTGCTTCATCTTCTGGGCGATGAACGTGCCGAACTGCTGCGCTATGAGTCCGCGGCTGTTCTTGCCCGCCGCGTTCACGGGCAGGTCGGTGGGGCTGACCTGACCGGTCGGCACCAGAGCCTTTGACATGAAGAACTTGGTCAGGCCATTGGGGTGGAAGAAGTGACCAGGAGTGGAGGGACGACCGAAGAACACGTCGTCGTTCAGGTAGAGGAAGTGCTCGGACAGGTCCTGGATGTGGTGGAGCTGACTCTCGATGGCATGCGAGTTGAACGTGGGCAGCGCCATCGGATCGGAGAAGATCTCACGGTGGTCCACGACCCGCAGCCCCGGGTACTCGGTGTCGAGCCAGCTCGGCACCTGTCCGGCGGTGACAAGGAAAATATTGTTCACCCAGGGCGCGTACTGATGGATCGAGCGCAGTGAGTAACGCAACTCGTCACGGCTCGTGTACCGCGCGTCGTTGGCCGCCTGTTCGTGCAGGGCGTCGCCCGTCAGCGCGCCACGGGCGACGTCCTTGCTCGCTTTCCACACCGGATCGGAGTCGTCCACCCAGGTGTAGACAACGTCCACCGGAAACAGGTGATCACTGGGCAGCGGGACCGTGAACTCCGCCAGCGACTGCGCGTACCCGGTGTGATAAAGCGTCGGCACCGGACTGAACAACTTCTGTTCGACCTGTCGGCGCCGACTGTTCACCGGTGCCTCGGTCATCACGCTGTTGGGCCGCGGCGCGAGCAGGTTGTCGCCCTGACGCGACCAGAATTCGAGATCACAACCGGAGCCCTGCCCGAAGATCAGTGCCCCTGTGGGGTCGCAGACGTTCCAGGTGAGCCGAAGCGCCTGCCTGGACCGCATCCTGCGCCACGTCTTGGCCGATGCCCCGTCCCACTGTTCGCCCTGGCCGTCGGAGACGTAACCGGGATTGCGCCCGAAGGCGATCTGCAGGACCTCTTCGACGTCCGCACGCTGGTCCGCGGGCACGGCGATACACGGTATGTTCTGGGCCGTCCCTCTGATGCAGAAGTAGTCGATCTCCGCCTCTTCCAGCACGGCAACGACGATGTGCAGGTTGCGGCAGCGGGCGGCCCATTCGGTGACCCCGTGCACCACGGTGGCCCTTACGTGCTTGCCCTGGTGGCGGACTACCCGCAGGAATGCGCCGGGCCCATGCCGGGCCGGTGACCGGCTGCCGCCGAGGGCGCGTGTCATGACCGCCGAGCGGAGCGAGTCGACCCCGGCCAGCAGGTGCATGAGCGCGTTGCGAAGAGGTCGCGGTACGCGGCGCACGATGCGCCGGCGAGCTCCGACGGGCACCAGCGACCTGTACGTGGAAACGAGCGCACTGGCCTCAGGGTTGTTACCGCTCACCACCGAAATCCCACACCATCCCAGAAGAGAGACCATCAACAGCGACGGAGCGCCGGTGCTCCGGCATGCGCTGCTTTGTCGCCCACGGCCGCCGAGATGGGGGGTCTCTGCCGAGACAGCTGATGGCTGTCGGCACAGCGGATGGCCGCGCCCTTGCTGAAGCACACCGGCCCTCCGCACTTGGCCGGCGACGGTCAACAAGGAACAAAACCTGCCACAGAATATTCACATGGTCGAGTAAACCTGTCCACACGATTTGCATCCGGCAGAGGCCGAACTGGCTGACGAATTCCCACCATTCCGGACAATGAGATCACTTATGTGATCCGCTTCATAGGCCATATATCTTCGGGTGCGGGGTTCACACGGAAACGGCATGCTCCAGCACCAGGCCGGGCTCCTGCCCCTGCCGAGCGATGCGCAGCTCACCCGCGGCGCCGATCACGGCCATCACCAGGCGGCCCCGCGCGTCACAAGCGAGGGCGGGTTGGTGGGCACTCGACTCTCCGGTCAACGACCACCACACGCCGGCTTGCTCGTTTTCCGTGCCGCACGCCGCCAGGACGACGCTGCCGTCCACTGCCCGGTGTGCCAGCACGGTGCAGTCGTAACCGTCGATCATGGTGCGCACCACGGCGTGGCGCCCCGCGGCCGGGCTCGCCCCGAGGGGGATCACCCAGCCTCCGGGGCGATAGGCCTGCACCGCGCCGGTGGCCAGGTCGGTCCAGTAGAACGTGACACGGTCGGGCCCCGTTTCCACCACCGTGGCGCTTCCGGGCGCCGGCGTGACGCGGAGGTTCGGCCGTCGCTCCATGTCCCCGTCGTTGTGTGCCTGGGACCAGTGCATGGCGCAGTTGGCGCCGGTGACCAGTGCCTCGATCCTTCCGGATTGGAGCACCCCGACCGCCAGACCGTCCTGGCCGCCACCGCCGCGCATGTCACCCCACGGCAGCCAGGTCCCTTTCGCGCCCTCACGCCGGACACAGACACCACCCCCGGCGTTGCGCACGAAGACGTGCACCGTGCCGGAGGCGCTCACCGCGGCGACCGGGGCACCCATGTGCGCCGCACGCTCCCCCTTACCGTGCGGATTGCCGACTCCCGTCCACTCGGTGAGGGGACGGCCCGACTGGTACTGGATCGCATGGACGACCTCAGGGAAGGCCGCCGGCCCTTTGCCTTTGAGGCGGCGACCGAAGAAGTGAACGTAACCGTTCGCACCCTGAGCGAGGGATATGTCCTCGACTTCTGGGGCCGGGATGAAGACCGGCCCGGTCCACTCCGGACCACCAGCACGTGTCTCCGTCCAGCGCAGCAGACCACCCGAGGTAAGCGCGTACGCGGTGAGGCGCCCGTCGCTCCCGCGCACGAGCCAGCGGCCGTCGAGCACTGCATGAGCGGTGAGCGCCGCGCGGAGGCCGGACGGAGGACCGGACTGCGCAGTCCGCGACCTCGCCATCAGAGCACGTCCTTCGCCATCGGACGCCTCACGGCGCTGACCCGTCCGCGGTCGCCCCCGCGGACAGCGGCTGCTGCCACGAATCCCACCCCACCCGAGTTCAACCATGTCATGAACGCATGCTAATTGTTTCGTCGGCCTTCACTATCTGGTCGCCGGAAGCACACAAGCATCCGTATGCGTGTCTATAGTGCTGGGTCAGCCAAACAGCGTGTGGACCGGTTCACCCCCCACCCGAGTCCCCCGTCCGACCCGCCCGTAGAGGCACGACACACGAGGACTCAGGCAGGATGAGCCATGTCTCGACGCCCCAGCACACCGACTCCGAAACGCCGTCCCGCCGTGGCAGGAAGCGTGAGCGCGCCGGGGGGCGCCGCATAGGCCGGAAGATCCTCATTGGCCTGGCCGTGCTCGTCGTGGCCGCCGCCGGCACAGCCTACTGGCTCTACAGCGACCTCGACGGCAACATCAAGGGCGTCGACATCGACAAGGCGATCGGTGACGACCGGCCCGAGAAGCTGCCCACCTCCGGGCAGAACATCCTGATCCTGGGCTCCGATTCGCGCGCCGGTGCCAACGCCTCGCTGGGCACCGGGAACGTCTCGGGGGCCCGCTCCGACACCGCGCTGGTGATGCACATACCCGAGGGCCGCACCAAGGCCGTTGCCGTCAGCATCCCCCGCGACACCCTGGTGACCCGGCCCGAGTGCACCAAGCAGGACGGCTCCACGGTCTCGTCCGCGAAGCGCGTGATGTTCAACTCCATCTACTCCCAGGTCGGCCCCGCCTGTGTGGTCAAGACCGTCGAGCAGATCTCCGGGGTCCGCATGGACCACTACGTCGAGATCGACTTCGCCGGCTTCAAGGGGCTCGTGGACGCGATAGGCGGAGTCACCGTCACCGTCGACCAGGACATCCACGACAAGTCCAGCGGTCTCGACCTCACCGCCGGCACCCACAAACTGAACGGCACCCAGTCCCTTCAGTTCGTGCGCACCCGGCACGGCATCGGCGACGGCAGCGACCTCGGGCGCATCGGGCTCCAGCAGAAGTTCATGCTGGCCCTGCTGAGCGAGATCAAGAAGCAGGACCTGCTGGGCAGCCCCACGAAGACCTACAAGATCGCGGACAAGCTCACGGCCGCCCTCACCACCGACTCCGACCTCGCCTCGCTGACCAAGCTGGCGGAGTTCGGCCGCAGCATGAACGGTGTCGACCCCTCCACCATGGAGACGATCATGCTGCCGGTGCAGTACGACAAGGTCGACCCCAACCGCGTGGTGGCCGCCGAGCCGCAGGCTTCGCAGCTCTGGAAGGCGCTTCGCAGCGACAGCACGATCCCGGAGTCCGCGAAGAAGTCCCCTGCCACGGGCGGCAGTTCCTCCTGACGTCGCGTCGTATCTCACGGTTCGTCGTCACCGTGAGACCCTTGGACCATGACGGACCCTCTCGGCTCCCCCGCCTCCGACGACCCCCTGCTGCTGATCGTCGACGGCGCGAACGTCGTCGGGTCGCGGCCGGACGGGTGGTGGCGGGACCGCCGGGGCGCCGCCGTGCGGCTGCGGGACCGGCTGGCCGCCGAGGGGCTGCCGGGGCATGACGGCCCCGTGGAGATCGTGCTCGTGGTCGAGGGCGCCGCTCGCGGGGTGGAGTCCGTGCCGGGGGTGCGGGTGGAGTCGGCGTCCGGCAGCGGTGACGACCGGATCGTGGAGCTGGTCGCGGAGCACCCGGGCCGGAGCCGCCTGGTGGTCACGGCCGACCGTGAGCTGCGGCGCCGGGTGACCGAGCTGGGCGCGGAGGTGGCGGGCCCGCGCGCGGTGCTCGGCTGAGCGCCGAGCCGTCGAGGCGTAGCCGGACACGATGCGGCGTCGCTGCGCGCGGGCCGGGGCCGGGGACCCACGTCCCACTCGGACCGTCCACCGGTGCTCCCCCGAGTCACCCGGGCACAGCCCCGCCCACTCCACGGCACCCCGGCCGAGGCCCGGGCCGCTCCCGGCCTGCGCGCGGCGCCGGGTTGGGGCGGCAGACTCGGCTCATGAACTCTGCCAGCCCGAGACTGCCGTCACCAGGACGAAGAAGCTCGCCAGGCCGAGGAAGCCGAGGACCGTTCCGGTCACGGCGGGCCACATGCGGCCGGTGCCCCGGCGGGCGTAGTGGATGCCCGCCAGGCCGAAGGTGACGGCGAGGGCGCCGGCCAGCCACGACCACGGCGTCACGACGAACATGAGGCCGGGCCAGAGGCCGGGGGCGGCGATGACCCCGAGGACGAGCGCGGTGGGGCCGAGGGCGACGGCGGGTGTGTCGGTCGGGTCCGGCGTGGTCGGCGCAGACATGTGATCCCCCTGGTTCGCATGGTTCGAACGCTATTTGAACATGTTCAAATGGTCGTCCCGAGCATAGCAGGGGAACTCCGCCCGGCTCGGGTCAACTCCCTTCACCGGCCCGAGATCCGGGCGTAGAGCACCGCTCCGTCGACCCGGCCCACCTCCTCGTACCGCCCGTTCAGCAGCCGGCGCAGGCTGGGGATGCGCTCGGGGCGGTACGGCTTGCCCCTCGAGTCGTCGACCACCAGGGCCGGCGCCCGCGCGGCCAGCTCCGCGCGGAAGACGGGCCAGGCGCCCGGGACCGCGTACTTCTCACCGACCCGGGGGCCGTCGCGGCCGCCGCTGTAGTTGGTGAGCAGGCCCGCGGTGAGGAAGCGGCTGGCCGGGGTGCGGTCCGCCAGCCAGTACGTCTCGGGGTGCATGCCCCACACCAGGACCCGGTCGGCGGGAGCCGTGCGGTGGGCGAGGGCGGCGGCGAGGCGCTGGGCGTGGGCGAGTTCGGGGCGCGGGGCGAGCAGACCCCAGGCGAGGAACAGGACGCAGCAGCAGGCCGAGGTGAGGACGGCGGACGCCGGGCGTGCGCGGGGCAGGAGCCGGAGCGCTGCGGTGGCCAGCAGGGCGGCGGGCGGGAGGAGCTGCAGGTAGTAGTGCCCGAAGAAGTGGAAGCCGAGGACGACCGCGCCGGCCGAGGAGGCCAGCCAGAGCCACAGGTCGGCCCCCATGGTTCTCACGGCCCCCCGCGCACGGGTGGCGCCGGTGGCGCGCAACACCCGCACGACCGGCGGGATCAGGCCCGCGCAGGCCACGGCCAGGATCGCGGTGTTGGCCAGCCCGCGGCCGAGGACGTGCAGTTCGGAGCCGGTGAAGGAGGCGTAGGTGGCCGACCCGGTGACCGTCCAGAACAGGAACCCGGCGGGGTCGGTGACGAGCGCGGCGCACAGGACGGGCAGCGCGAACCCGGCCGCGAGCCGCACGGCCCCCGCCCGCACGGTCCCGGCCCGCACGGCCCCCGTGCGCACCGCACCGCCCACCCGGACGGCGTCCCCCGGCTCCGGCCCCGCCCGCTCCTCCCCCGCCCGCACCGCACCCCGCCGGTACAGCAGCCAGGCGACCGGCAGCAGTACCGCGCCGCCCGTCTGCTTGGTGAGGAAGGCGCAGGCGACGGCGGTCCCGGCCGCGCCCCAGCGGCCGCGGTCCGCGCACCACAGGGCGGCCGCGGTGCCGGGCAGTATGAACACCTCGAAGGTGGCGGCCTGCGCGTCCTCCGGGTTGAGTCCGACCGACACCAGCAGGTACAGCACCCCGGCGGTGCGTCCGGCGGTGTCGCCCCAGCGGCGCCGGGCCACGGAGGCCAGCAGGGCCGCGGTGAGCAGTTGCGCGGCGACCGCCAGCACCCGGAGCGGGGTGAGCGAGCCGGAGCCGCAGACCGCGAAGGCGGCCTCGTACAGCCAGGGCACCAGCGGCGGCTTGCGGTCCACGACCGTCTCGTACAGCCGGCCGCCGTGCGCGAGGAGGCCCGCCTGGACGGCCAGATACCCCTCGTCGGGGTTCCACAGCGGGCGGACGAAGGACGGCACCCGGGTGACGCAGGCCAGCCCCGCCAGGGCGGGGAGCAGCCGTATCCAGTACGCCGTCCGGGTGATCGCGGGCCGTGCGGAGGTGGACTGGGCGGCGAGCATGGGCAGCACGCACAGCACGTTATCCGGCCCCGCGGTTCCGGCGAAGCGGAACATACGGGGGCGAAGGGAGCGGTCGGCTGCCTACTGCTTCTTTCCGGGCGGCGCCCCCGGCACCTCGCCGGCCGGGGCCTCCTCGCGCAGGGCGAGCATGCTGTGCTTGCGGCCGTAGAGGAGGTAGACCGCGATGCCGATGACCATCCAGATGGCGAAGCGCAGCCAGGTCTCGGCGGGCAGGTTGAGCATCAGCCAGAGGGTGGCGCACACGGACACGATCGGGACCACCGGGACCCAGGGGGTGCGGAACGCGCGGGGCAGGTCCGGACGGGTCTTGCGCAGGATGATGACGCTGATCGCGACGACGACGAACGCGAACAGCGTGCCGATGTTCACCAGTTCGGCCAGCTCGCTCAGGCTGGTGAACCCGGCTACGATCGCGATGATCACGCCGAGCAGGATGGTCGGCCGGTGCGGTGTCTTGAAGCGCGGGTGGACGCGGGAGAAGAAGCGCGGCAGCAGGCCGTCACGGCTCATGGCGAAGAACACCCGGGTCTGGCCGAGCAGCAGGATCATGCAGACGGTCGTCAGGCCGACGGCGGCGCCGAAGCTGATCACGCCCGCGTACCAGGGATGCCCGATGGCCTTGAAGGCGTCGGCCAGCGGGGCCTCGACCGACAGGCGGGTGTACTTCTGCATGCCGGTGACGACGACGGAGACGGCGACGTAGAGCACGGTGCAGATGAGCAGCGAGCCGAGGATGCCGCGCGGCATGTCCCGCTGCGGGTTGCGGGTCTCCTCGGCGGCCGTGGCGACGATGTCGAAGCCGATGAACGCGAAGAACACCACCGAGGCGGCGGTGAAGATGCCCATCACACCGAAGTTGGCGGGCGCCCAGCCGAACATGAGCTGGATGAGCGGGGCCTTGAGACTGCCGCCCGCCGGCACCGGCTCCGGGTGCGGGATGAACGGCTTGTAGTTCTCGCCGCGGATGAAGAAGGCACCGGCGATGATCACGATGAGGACGACGGCGACCTTGATGGCGACCACGACCGAGGTGATCCGGGCGGACAGCTTCATGCCGAGCACAAGGATGCAGGTGAGCACCAGGACGAGAGCCGCGGCGAGGATGTCGAAGCCGAACCCGGAGGCCCCGTCCCGGCCGGCCAGGTAGTCCGGCAGGTGCCAGCCCGCGTTGTCGAGCAGCGAGCGGATGTAGCCCGACCAGCCGACGGCCACCACCGCCGTGCCGAGGGCGAACTCGAGGACGAGGTCCCAGCCGATGATCCAGGCGGGCAGTTCGCCGAGGGAGGCGTACGAAAAGGTGTACGCGGAGCCCGCCACGGGGACCGTGGAGGCGAACTCGGCGTAGCAGAGCGCGGCGAGCGCGCAGACCACGCCGGCCGCGACGAAGGCCAGGGACACCGCGGGACCGGCGTTGTTCTTGGCCACCTGTCCGGTGAGGACGAAGATGCCGGTGCCGATGATGACACCCACACCGAAGACGGTCAGATCGAGGGCGGAGAGGGACTTCTTGAGTGAATGCTCGGGTTCCTCGGTGTCCCGGATGGACTGTTCGACGTTCTTCGTCCTGAAGAGCGCGCTGCTCACGTGCCTACCTCCCACGCTTGTCGTCCTCGACATGATCGAGAGGGCCGGGTGTGCGTATGCCCGGCACAGGCAGGTTCACGCAGAAGGGCCGGTTCCGCCACCGGGGAACGGGGCGGAACCGGCCCTGGAGCCGCCTTGTCCTAGTCGCGCGCGGGCTCGACGGAGTCGACCTCTACCGCCGTACGGTCGAACCGGCCGTCCAGCTTGGAGACCAGACCGGTGACCTGGCGGGCGATGTCCGGCGCGGTCAGCCCGATCTCGGTCATGACCTCGGCGCGGGAGGCGTGGTCGAGGAAGCGCGGCGGGATGCCGAAGTCGCGCAGCGGCACGTCCACGCCGGCGTCGCGCAGGGCCTGGGCGATCACGGAGCCGACACCGCCGACGCGGCTGTTGTCCTCGACGGTGACGACGACCCGGTGCCGCTCGGCGAGCGGGGCCATGGCCTCGTCGACGGGCTTCACCCAGCGCGGGTCGACCACGGTGGTGGAGATGCCCTGCCGCTCGAGCAGGCCGGCGATCTCCAGGCACATCGGTGCGAGGGCGCCCGCGGAGACCAGCAGCACGTCCGGGCGGTCGGTGCCGGGCTCGCGCAGCACGTCCATGCCGCCGACCCGGCCCACGGCCGGTACGGCGGGGCCGACGGCGCCCTTGGAGAAGCGGACCACGGTCGGCGCGTCCTCGACGGCGACCGCCTCGCGGAGCTGCGCCCGGACCTGGTCGGCGTCGCGCGGGGCGGCCAGCCGCAGGCCCGGCACGACCTGGAGGATCGACATGTCCCACATGCCGTTGTGGGAGGCGCCGTCGGTGCCGGTGACACCCGCCCGGTCCAGGACGAACGTCACCCCGCACTTGTGCAGGGCCACGTCCATCAGGACCTGGTCGAAGGCGCGGTTGAGGAAGGTGGCGTAGACGGCGAAGACCGGGTGGACACCCGCGTGGGCCAGGCCCGCCGCCGACACGGCTCCGTGCTGCTCGGCGATGCCGACGTCGTAGACCCGGTCGGGGAAGCGCTTGGCGAACCGGTCCAGGCCGACCGGCTGGAGCATGGCCGCCGTGATGGCGACGACGTCCTCGCGCTCCTCGCCGAGCTTGACCATCTCGTCGCCGAAGACGGAGGTCCAGTCGGCGCCGGAGCTGGCGATCGGCAGACCGGTGTCGGGGTGGATCTTGCCGACGGCGTGGAAGCGGTCGGCCTCGTCCTGCAGCGCGGGCTGGTAGCCGCGGCCCTTCTCGGTCAGGCAGTGCACGATGACGGGGCCGCCGAACCGCTTGGCCCGGGCCAGCGCCGACTCCAGGGCCTCGAGGTCGTGCCCGTCGATCGGGCCGACGTACTTCAGGCCCAGGTCCTCGAACATGCCCTGCGGGGCGATGAAGTCCTTCAGCCCCTTCTTGGCGCCGTGCAGGGTCTCGTACAGCGGCTTGCCGACGACCGGGGTGCGGTCGAGGATGTCCTTCGTCCGGGCGAGGAAGCGCTCGTAGCCGTCGGTCGTGCGCAGGGTCGCCAGGTGGTTGGCGAGGCCGCCGATGGTCGGCGCGTAGGAGCGCTCGTTGTCGTTGACGACGATGACCAGCGGGCGGTCCTTGGCCTCGGCGATGTTGTTCAGCGCCTCCCAGGCCATGCCGCCGGTCAGCGCCCCGTCACCGATGACGGCGACGACGTGGCTGTCCCGCTTCTTGAGCTGGTTGCCCTTGGCGATGCCGTCCGCCCAGCCGAGCACCGTGGAGGCGTGGCTGTTCTCGATGACGTCGTGCTCGGACTCGGCCTGCGCGGGGTAGCCGGACAGGCCGCCCTTCATCTTCAGCCGGGAGAAGTCCTGCCGGCCGGTGAGCAGCTTGTGGACGTAGGACTGGTGTCCGGTGTCCCACAGGACCTTGTCCTTCGGGGAGTGGAAGACGCGGTGCAGGGCGATGGTGAGCTCGACCACGCCCAGGTTGGGGCCGAGGTGGCCGCCGGTCTTGGAGACGGCGTCGACCAGGAAGGTCCGGATCTCCTCTGCCAGCTGGTCCAGCTCCTCCAGGCTGAGCCGGTCCAGATCGCGCGGTCCCCTGATGCGGGTCAGCAGCGGCACCCGTGCCTCCTTGCAGTAGAGCTGATCGAGCTGTTGCCGGGCTTGTCGAGTCTAATGTTCCGGGTTTGCGGGACACGACAGTGCCCGGCACCTTCCGGTGCCGGGCACTGGTTCGACCCGGGACGCTACGCGCGGCCCGCGGTCTTCTGCGTCTTGCGCGTGACGGAGTCGATGACCACGGTGGTCAGCAGCACCGCCGCGGTGATCATGTACTTCACCGGCTCGGCGATGGACTCCAGCTGGAGACCGTACTGGATGGACACGATCACCAGCACACCCAGCAGGGCGTTCCAGGTGCGGCCGCGGCCACCGAAGAGTGAGGTGCCACCGATGACGGCCGCGGCGATCGCGTTCATCAGCAGGTCGCCGGTGCCGGCGCTCTGGTTGGCAGAGGCGATCTTGGAGGCCAGGAACAGACCGCCGATCGCGGCGAACCCGCCGGAGATGGCGAACACGGAGATCCGCACCGCGGTGACGTTGATGCCCGCACGCCGGGAGGCCTCGACGCTGCCACCGAGCGCGAAGATCTTGCGGCCGTAGGAGGTGCGGCGCAGCAGGAAGTCCGTGCCGACCAGGAAGGCGAGGAAGATCACCGTGGCCAGCGGCAGGCCCTTGTACTGGTTGTACATGTACGCCGCGGCGAAGGAGACCACGGCCAGCAGGACGGTGCGCAGGACCGTGTCGCTGAGCGGCCGGGACGGGACGCCCGCGGCCTCGCGGCGCCGGTTGCCGAGGAAGGAGCTGACGAAGAACAGCACGACCACGACGGCGGCCAGACCGTAGGCGGCGGCCAGGTCGGTGAAGGTGTACGTGGTCAGCTTGCCGATCAGACCGTCGCTGTCGAGGTTGATCGTGCCGTCCTCGCCCAGCACCTTCAGCATGAAGCCGAGCCAGAACAGCAGACCGGCCAGGGTGACGGCGAAGGCCGGGGCGCCGAGCACCGCGAAGAAGAAGCCGTGCAGCGAGCCGATGGCGGCACCGGCGGCGATGGCGACCAGGACGGCCACCCACTCGGGCCAGCCCTGGTTGACCGTGAGGACGGCCGCGAGGGCGCTGGCCGCGCCGCTGACCGAGCCGACCGACAGATCGATCTCACCGAGCAGCAGCACGAAGACGATGCCGACGGAGATCATGCCCGTGCCGACCATCGTGACCGTGATGTTGCTGATGTTCTGCGCGGAGAGGAACTCGGAGTTCAGGACCTGGAAGATGATGCAGATGATCGCGAGCCCCAGGACCACCGGGAGGGAACCCAGCTCACCGGCCTTCATCTTCCGCTTGAACTCGGTCCAGTAGCCGAGCAGGCCCTGCTCGCGCACCAGCAGCCGGGGGTCGACCGCGGTGACCGCGGCGGAGGCGGCCTCGGGGTTCACGACGGGCGCGTCCTTGCCGGGCTCGGGCGTCTTGTCGACGTTCGCGGAGGTCTTGTCGACGCTCACTTGGAAACCTCCCCGTTCGTGCGCGCCGCACGGCGGGTCACGGCGTTGTCGGTGGCGCCGGTGATGGCGGAGATGATCTCCTCCTGCGAGGTCGTCTTGACCTCGAAGACGCCGTTGTTGCGGCCGAGGCGCAGGACGGCGACCTTGTCGGCCACCGCCTTCACGTCCGCCATGTTGTGGCTGATGAGGATGACGGCGTGACCGCGCTCGCGCAGACGCTCCACGAGGTCGAGGACCTGGGCGGTCTGCTCGACGCCGAGGGCGGCGGTGGGCTCGTCGAGGATGACCAGCTTGGGGTCACCGAGCATCGAACGGGCGATGGCCACGGTCTGGCGCTGACCGCCGGAGAGCGAGGCGATCGGGATACGGACGCTGGGGATGCGGATCGACAGCGTGGTGAGCAGCTCGCGGGCGCGGCGCTCCATCTCGACCTCGTCCAGGACGCCGAACTTCTTCAGCTCGCGGCCGAGGAAGAGGTTGCCGACGACGTCGATGTTGTCGCACAGCGCGAGGTCCTGGTAGACCGTCGCGATGCCCAGGGCCTGGGCGTCGTGCGGCCGGCTGATCGACACGGGCTTGCCGGCCCACTCGATGGCGCCCTCATCGATGGGGTGCACGCCGGCGATCGTCTTGACCAGCGTGGACTTTCCGGCGCCGTTGTCGCCCACCAGGGCGACAACCTCACCGGCGTGGACCTCAAGCTCTACGTCGGTGAGCGCCTGAACGGCACCGAACCGCTTGGAGACCCCGCGCAACGCCAGCACGGGCGTAGCGGACACGTGAACCATCTCCTTCGCCGCCTGACCCGGCGGGAGGTTGTGCAGAAGAGTTTGGGGGGTAGTTCCGTCCGGCGCCCCGCGCCGAGCTTGCGGGGCTGCGTGAATACGCGGGGCACCGGAGGAGCCTGGGAGCACCCGGTCCGGCCCGGTACCGGCGTTCTGGACCGAACGCCGGTACGGGGGACTGGATTTGGTGCTGCTTACTTCAGGCCGAGCTTGTCGCAGGCGGACTTGTACTTGCCCGTGCAGATGTCGGCGACGGTGTAGACGCCGTCCTTGATGACGGTGTCGTTGATGTTGTCCTTGGTCAGCGCGGTGACCGGGACGAGCACCGAGGGGACGTCCTTGGCGGAGCCGGAGGAGACCTTGTCCTTGGCGACCGAGTCCAGGCTCTCGCCCTTGGCGAGGGCGACGGCCATCTCGGCGGCGGCCTCGGCCTCGGGGGCGTACGGCTTGTAGACGCTCATGTACTGCTCACCGGAGACGATGCGCTGCACACCGGCCAGCTCGGCGTCCTGGCCGGTGACCGGGACGGAGATGCCCGCGGCCTTCAGAGCGGTGATGATACCGCCGGCCATGCCGTCGTTGGCGGAGTAGACACCCGCGATCTTGCCCTTGCCGACCGCGGAGATCGCCGCCTCCATCTCGGAGTTGGCGTTGTCCGGCGACCACTCCTTGGTGTCGTACTCCTTGGCGATGGTGACCTTGCCGTCGAGGACGGAGTGCGCGCCCTTCTTGAACTGGGCGGCGTTCGGGTCGGTGACCGAGCCGTTGACCATGACGATCTTGGACGACTTGGTGGCCTTGCTGCCCAGCGCCTTCAGCAGGGCCTCACCCTGGGTCTTGCCGACCTCTTCGTTGTCGAACGAGGTGTAGGCGCTGATCGGGCCCTCGGCGAGGCGGTCGTACGCGACGACCTTGATGCCGGCGTCCTTGGCCTTCTGGACCGAGTTCTGGATCGCCTTGGCGTCCACCGCGTCCAGGATCAGCACGTCCACCTTGTTGGTGATCATGGTGTCGACCTGCTGGGCCTGCAGGTTCGCGTCCTGACGGGCGTTGTTGTACTGGATCTCCGCCTTGTTGTTCGTCAGCTCCTGGATCTTCTTCGTGATCAGGGGCTTGTCGAACTTCTCGTAGCGGGCGGTCTTGTTCTCCGGAAGCAGGAGACCGACCTTGATGTTGTCGCCCTTCTTGGCGGACGCCGAAGAGCTGTCGTCTCCCTTGGACTCCTTGGCACTGCCACAGGCGGCCAGCGAGACGGCCATCGCACCAGCGGCAACGGCAACGGCGGCACGACGCATACGCGTGTTCACTCTGTAAACCTCCCTGACGAGGCCGCGTCGTTGCGGCCGAGGTGGCTGGAAGTCAACTCGGCCACACGTGCGACGTCAAGAAGTAAATCCTTAACGAGATGGCAACGGTGCCATCCGTTCTCTAAGTGAAGGCAGGGGTGGCCGCCGCGAGCGTACCCGCGACAGATCCATCCAGAAGGGTCGAATCGCCCATCTCGCTGAGTGCGAGAGCGAGCGCTCCGAGCACCTCCGCACGGCCCCCAAGTGCCCCGGGAAGAACGGACAGTTGGCGCGCCGCGCTGGGGATCGCGTAGCGGCCGACGGACTCCCTGATGGGCCCGAGAACGAGCTCTCCGGCCTCGGCGAGATCACCACCGAGGACCACCCGGCTCGGGTTCAGCAGATTGCAGAGATTGGCCACTCCACTGCCGATGTGGCGGCCGACGTCGGCGATCACCCGACGACAGCCCGGGTCTCCGTCCCTGGCCAGCCGTACGACGCCTTCCATGGTCAGATCGGTGCCGTGGCTGGGCTGGAGCAGCGGGAGCACGTAGCGCGCGGCCGTGAAGGTCTCCAGGCAGCCACGGTTTCCGCATCGGCAGACCGGGCCGGATTCGTCGAGTGTAATATGTCCGATTTCGCCAGCCGTGCCGCCCGGGCCGCGATAGATCTTCCCGTTGATCACGAGACCGGCGCCGACACCGCTGGCGACCTTGATGTACGCCAGGTCGCGGACGCCCTTGCCGCTGCCCCAGACCAGCTCGCCGAGCGCGCCGAGGTTGGCGTCGTTGTCCACGTGCACGGGCACGCCGAGCCGCTCGCGCAGCTCCTCGGCGGGCCTGGTGCCGGTCCAGCCCGGCAGGATCGCGGTGGACCCCAGGGTCCCCGACTCCACGTCGATCGGGCCGGGCACACCGAGCCCCACGCCGGCCACCTTGGTCCGGTCCACGCCGGTGGCCGCGATCAGCCGGTTGACCAGCTCCTCGGCCCGGTCGAAGCCCTGCGAGGAGGAGGCGTCCACGTCCAGCGGCTCGGACTCCTCGGCCAGCACCTGGTGCGCGAGGTTCCCGATCGCGACGCGCAGATGCGTGTGCCCGAAGTCCACGCCGATCACGATGCCGGCGTCCCCGCTCAGCGAGACGCTGCGGGCCCGCCGCCCACCCGCCGACGTGGGCGTGACCTCGACGGTTCCGCCGTCCTTCAGCTCCCGCACGATGTTGGAGACCGTCGCGGCGGACAGGCCGGTCGTCCGTGCGATCTCCGCCTGCGTGAGCGACCCGGCAAGCCGTACTGCCCGCACGACCCGCTCCAGGTTGGCTCGGTGCAGCGACGACTGCGACCCCGGAGTCTCCATCGACCCATCCACTCCCGCCATCGGCCGGGCGGCCCCAGTGCCGCCCGTGGCCCAGGTCACATCCGCGGAACCGGGCCACTTACAAGTTGTGAACTCCAAGCTCGGCTGTACGGGTTACATCAGTCAAGTCCTTGACGGAAATCGCTCTCGCTTTCACCGTTCCGCCCAGGGCACCCGGCGGACATGTACAGGCCACCCGCGAGCAGGGCGGAAGGGCGCCGCGGCGGATGCCCCGGGAGGGGGCCGGAGCGGGCGGTGCGCGGCCGGGACGGGTTCCGGCGGATCGTTCAGCCGCGGAATGCGGAGACCTGGCCGTGACCTGGGCGTGCCCCGGAGCGGTACCGGGGCGCGGGACGGCGGTGCGAATCGCGAGTGCGAAGAACGCGGGGCGGCGGGGCGCGCGGGCCACCCGGCGCGGCAGGGCCCGGCGGGCGGGACACGGGGGCCGTCGGGACGGCCGCGGACACGGACGGGCCCGGGCGCCCCCGTGGGGGACGCCCGGGCCCGTCGGCGGGGCTGCCGCTACTTCAGGGCCCCCGCGGTCAGTCCCGCCACCACCTGGCGCTGGAAGACGATGTACGCCGCCAGGACCGGCAGCATCGCCATCACCAGGCCGGCGAACAGGCCGGACCAGTCGCCCTTGTAGCCCTGGCTGACCGCGAGCTGGACCAGGCCCTGGGTGAGGACGCGCTTGTCGGGGTCGGTGTTGAGGACCGTGGGCAGCATGTACTGGTTCCACTGTCCGAGGAAGTTGAAGATGCCGACACTGATCAGGCCCGGCTTGGCCATCGGCAGCATGATCTGGAAGAACGTACGCGTGTGCGAGGCGCCGTCGACGAAGGCCGCTTCCGCCACCGAGGTGGGCAGCGTGCGGAAGAAGGCGGTCAGGAAGAACACCGTGAACGGCAGCGAGTACGCGATGTAGACGAGGATCAGGCCGTGGATGGTGTTCAGCAGGCCCATGTTGTTCACCACGTAGAACAGCGGGACCAGCGCCAGCATGATCGGGAAGCTCATGCCGCCGATGAACAGGAAGTAGATGAAGCGGTTGCCGGGGAAGTCGAAGCGGGCCAGGACGTAGGCCGCCATGGAGCCGAGCACCAGGGTGCCGACGAGCGAACCGCCGACCACCAGGATCGTGTTCAGGAAGTAGTCGCTCATGTTGGCCTGGGTCCAGGCCCTCGACCAGTTGTCGAAGTGCAGCCGGTCCGGCAGCGACCAGGGCGAGCCGAAGATGGAGGCGTCGTCCTTGAAGGACGTCATCACCGCCCACAGCAGCGGCAGGACCACCATGATCGCCCACAGGACCAGCATGCCGTGGGAGAAGACGTTGAGGACGGAACCCTCCTTCTTCTCCACGGCCGGCCGCGCCGGGGCCACCTCGACCTTCGACACGGTCGCGCCGGACTCGGCCGGCAGCGGGGCGGGGGTCTCGGTCGTCTTCATCGCTTCAGTACTCCAGCCGCTCGCGACGGCCCAGCCGCATCACGATCGCCGCGAAGGCGAGCGTGACCACGAGGAGGGCGACGCCGATGGTGGTGGCGTAGGCGGCCTGACCGTCCCGGAACGCCTTCTGGTACACGTACAGGACCATCACGGTGGTCGAGTAGTCGGGGCCGCCCGGCCCGGTCGTCATGATCTGGACGACCGCGAAGGACTCGGCGCCGAGCGCGAGGATGCCCATGTAGACCCAGCCGGACTGCACGGTGTCCCACAGCAGTGGCAGGGTGATGCGGAAGAACGTGGTGAAGCGGCTCGCCCCGTCGAGCAGGGCCGCCTCGTACATCTCGGCCGGGATCGACGCCATGCCCGCCGAGAACAGCACCACGAAGAAGCCGACCGTGGACCACACCAGCACGGCCATCACACACCACAGGGCGAGGCCCGGATCGCCCAGCCACAGGGGCTGGACGCCGTCCAGACCGATTCCGCGCAGGAAGGAGTTGATGGCGCCGCTGTCCGGGTTGTAGGCGAAGGCGAACAGCAGCGCGACGATCGCGATCGACAGCACCTGCGGGAAGAAGTAGACGATTTTGTAGAACCCCGAGCCGCGGACACCGGAAATCACCGGGCCGCCCCTCCGGCGCCGTCCGCCCACATTGATCATGAAGGAGAAGAACAGCGCCAGACAGATCGTCACCAGCGGCAGGACCAGCGCGAACAGCAGGCTGTGCTGCAACGACTTCCAGAAGATGTCGTCGTCGAACATCCTCCGGTAGTTGTCGAAGCCGACCATCTTGAATTCGGGACTCAGTCCGGTCCAGTCCGTGAACGAATAGTAGATGGACTGGATGAAGGGCCATACGACGAAAAGCGCGTAGAGCCCGAGGGGTGCCGCGAGGAACCCCACGATGAACCGGTACTTGCCGTGCTGCATTACTGCCGACCCCGATCTCCGGTCAGGTGCTGCCGCTGGTGACGAGCCCTCACTTCGGGCCTACTGGTGCTTGTAGTGCTTGATCGACGTGTCCTTCGCGGCCTCGTCGGCGAAGCCCTGGATCTTCTTGATGGCCTCCGCCGGGGTGAGGCGGCCGGCCATCATCTCGCCGAGCCCGGCCACACCGATCTTCTCCTTCTGGAGCTGCACGTACCAGTCCTGCAGCCGCGGATTCACCACGTTGGCTCCGGCCTTGTCCAGCGCCGCCACGCCCGACTTCAGGCCCGGGGTGAGGGTGATGCCGTCGGTGCCGCCGTTGAAGGCGGTCAGCGACTTCACCTTGGCGGTGAAGTTCTTCGAGGAGGCCTCGGAGAGCATGATGCGCAGCTGCTCCATGCCGCCCTCGGAGTTCGCCGCCTTGGCCGGCACGACGAAGGGCTCGCCGCCGGACGCCCAGATGGTGCCGAACGGCATCTTGTCGGAGCCGTCGAGGCCGGTGGGCGCGGAGACCGCGAGGTTGAAGTCGGCCGGGATGACGTTGGCCGACTCGTTCTCCACCCAGGAGCCGTTCGGGATGAACAGCGCCTTGCCCTTGGCCCACGCCGTCTGCGACTGGATGTGGTCCAGGCCCGGGGTGCCCTTGAGGACGTAGCCCTTCTTGTAGAGCTCGTAGTAGGCCTCGAAACAGGCCTTGACGGCCGGGTGCTTCCAGGCGTTCGGCTCCAGGTTGTCGATGGCGTCCAGCACCTCGCGGCCGCCGACCTTGCCGATCATCGGGTACAGCGAGAAGGGCAGGTAGTACGGGTACTTGCCCGCGTACGTCCAGCCCGCCATGCCCTTCTTCTTGGCCTTCTCGCAGACCTTGAGCATCTCGTCCCAGGTCTCCGGGTACTTCTCGTCGAGCGAGTCCAGGGCCTTCTGCGAGTACCAGACGCCGTACACCGTGTAGGCGTAGTACAGGATCCAGACCTTGTCGCCGTCGAACTGGCCCATCTCCACGATGCCCGGGCGCAGCGTGTCGCGGACCTTCTTGCCCGGGTCGTCGAACGACGGCGCGTCCAGCAGCGGGGTGAGGTCGGCGAGCTGGTTCTTGCCGACGAGCACGCCCATGTCCATCTGCTCGGCGCCGGAGTTGTCGATGAGGTCCGGCGGGTTGCCCTGGTTGAAGCGGGGCTGCAGGGTGGACTGGATCTTCTGGGTGGCGGAGAACTTCACCGTGGCCTTGGGGAAGTCCTTCTGGTAGATCTTCACCGCGTCCTGGGCGTACTCCTTGCCGAAGCCGCCGTCGAAGAGGACGAACTCCATCTTCGCGCCGTCGTTGACGCCGAGCGGGTTCTTCGCGGTCTTCTTGCCGGCCTTCGCCTTGTCCTGTCCGTCGCCGCCGCTGCTCGCGCAGGCGGAGAGCAGGCCCATTCCGGGGGCGGCCACCAGGCCGAGCGCCGCCGACCGCTTGATCAGATCGCGGCGGCCGACACCCTCGCCACCGTGGTGCGCAGTGGATCCCATGCTCAAGTCCTCGCCTTCTCCAGGACTCAGGCGGTGAACCGGATCCTCCCCGGCACCGCTGTCGGGTAGTGCAGGGTCATGCGGGAAACGTCGACAGGTATAGTCCACTTCCCGCCAGCGGAGCAAGATCGAATGCAAGGTTCGCGATGGGTCTTTTCCGACTTGAGACCTCGCGGAAATATGAGGCGCCTGTGGGCGCCGTGCTGGAAAAAGTCGCGACATAAGACCCTGAATGCCACGCTCAACACCCTTGACAGCACCGGCCACTTGACCACCTACTGGTTCCTGCGCATCGAGCTGACAACGTTGTCCGGAGTGAGCGCAGGAGGGGAAGCTGTAGATGCAGCGCAGAAGTCGACTCAGAAACGGTCCGGCGGTCGTGCTCACGGCCGCCTTTGTCATGGCCGTCGGCACCCAGGGCGCGGCGGTCGCCCTGCCGGCGAAGGCACCGGCCGCCGACCGGGAGTTCGCATCCTCGTTCGAGGCGGGCGATCCGGCGCCGGACTGGCTGAACACCGTGGACACGGGGGCGGACGGGGGCAAACGCGCCTCGGGCGTGGACGGCGGCTACAGCACGGGCATCCCGGGCAACGTCGACGACCATGTGACCGAGGTCCGGGCCAGCGACGAGAACGCGGGCGCGGGCGAGGTGAAGGAGAACCTCGTCGACGGCGAGCCCGGCACCAAGTGGCTGGCCTTCCAGCGCACCGGCTGGGTGGAGTTCGACCTGGACAAGCCGGTCAAGCTGGTGACGTACGCGCTCACTTCGGCCAACGACTACGCCGAGCGCGACCCGAAGGACTGGACGCTCCAGGGGTCGGCGGACGGCAAGGACTGGAAGACGCTCGACACCCGCTCGGGTGAGAGCTTCAAGGAGCGGTTCCAGACGAAGTCGTACGATCTGGCCGAGCCCGCCGAGTACCAGCACTTCCGGCTCGACGTGACCGCGAACAACGGCGCCTCGGGCATCCTGCAACTCGCCGACGTGCAGTTCTCCACCGGCGGCGGCGACACCACGGTGCCCCGGGACATGCTGTCCCTGGTCGACAAGGGGCCGATCGGCTCGCCCACGGCCAAGGCCGGCGCCGGATTCACCGGAAAGCGTGCCCTGCGCTACGCCGGACGGCACACGGCGGACGGGCGGGCGTACTCGTACAACAAGATCTTCGACGTGAACGTGAAGGTCGGCGGCGACACCCGGCTGTCCTACCGCGTCTTCCCGTCGATGGCCGACGGCGACCGCGACTACGACGCCACCAACGTCTCCGTCGACCTGGCCTTCACCGACGGCACCTACCTCAGCGGCCTCGGCGCCACCGACCAGCACGGCTTCGCGCTGACACCGCGCGGCCAGGGCGCGTCGAAGGCGCTCTACGTCAACCAGTGGAACAACGTGGCCTCCCGGATCGGCTCGGTGGCGGCCGGCAAGACGGTGGACCGGATACTGGTGGCGTACGACTCGCCGGACGGCCCGGCGAAGTTCCGCGGCTGGATGGACGACATCGCCCTGAAGCCGGTGGCGCCCGAGAAGCCGAAGGCGCACCTGTCGGACTACGCGCTGACCACCCGCGGCACCAACTCCAGCGGCAGCTTCTCGCGCGGCAACAACTTCCCGGCGACGGCCGTCCCGCACGGCTTCAACTTCTGGACGCCGGTCACCAACGCGTCTTCGCTGAGCTGGCTCTACGAGTACGCACATGCGAACAACGGCGACAACCTGCCGACGATCCAGGCGTTCAGCGCGAGCCATGAGCCGAGCCCCTGGATGGGCGACCGGCAGACCTTCCAGCTCATGCCGTCGGCCGCCTCCGGCACACCGGACACCGGTCGTGCGGCGCGCGAGCTGGCCTTCCGGCACGAGAACGAGACCGCGCGGCCGTACTACTACGGCGTCCGGTTCGAGAACGGCCTGAAGGCGGAGATAGCCCCGACCGACCACGCGGCCGCACTGCGCTTCACCTACCCGGGTGATGACGCGAGCGTGGTGTTCGACAACGTGACCGAACAGGCGGGGCTGACCCTGGACAAGGAGCACGGCGTCGTCACCGGCTACTCGGACGTGAAGTCGGGCCTGTCCACGGGCGCGACCCGGCTGTTCGTGTACGGCCGGTTCGACAAGCCGGTGACCGGCGGCGACTCCAGCGGGGTGAAGGGCTTCCTGCGTTTCGACGCGGGCGCCGACCACACGGTCACCCTGCGGCTCGCGACCTCGCTGATCAGCGTGGACCAGGCGAAGGACAACCTGGCGCAGGAGATCCCGGACGGCACCTCCTTCGGCACGGTGAAGGAGCGGGCCCAGCGGGCCTGGGACACGCTGCTCGGCAAGGTCGAGGTGGAGGGCGCGACCCCGGACCAGCTGACCACCCTGTACTCCAGCATGTACCGGCTGTACCTGTACCCGAACTCGGGCTTCGAGAAGGTCGGCGGCAAGGACCAGTACGCCTCGCCCTTCTCCCCCATGCCGGGCCCGGACTCCCCGACGCACACCGGGGCGAAGATCGTCGACGGCAAGGTGTACGTCAACAACGGCTTCTGGGACACGTACCGGACCACCTGGCCCGCGTACTCGTTCCTGACCCCGTCGCAGGCGGGTGAGATGGTCGACGGGTTCGTGCAGCAGTACAAGGACGGCGGCTGGACCTCCCGCTGGTCCTCCCCCGGCTACGCCGACCTGATGACCGGCACCTCCTCGGACGTCGCGTTCGCCGACGCGTACGTCAAGGGCGTGAAGTTCGACGCGAAGGCGGCGTACGACGCGGCGGTCAAGAACGCCACGGTCGTCCCGCCGTCCTCGGGCGTGGGCCGCAAGGGGATGAGCACCTCGCCGTTCCTCGGCTACACCAGCACCGACACGCACGAGGGCCTGTCCTGGGCGATGGAGGGCTACGTCAACGACTACGGCATCGCCAAGATGGGCGAGGCCCTCTACAAGAAGACGGGCGAGAAGCGGTACAAGGAGGAGTCGCAGTACTTCCTCAACCGCGCCCGCGACTACGTCAACCTCTTCGACTCCAAGGCCGGCTTCTTCCAGGGCCGGGACGCCAAGGGCGACTGGCGCGTGGACTCCTCGAAGTACGACCCGCGCGTGTGGGGCTACGACTACACGGAGACCAACGGCTGGGGCTACGCCTTCACCGCCCCGCAGGACAGCCGGGGCCTGGCCAACCTGTACGGCGGCCGGCAGGGCCTCGCCGACAAGCTCGACGAGTACTTCGCCACACCCGAGACGGCCTCCCCGGACCACGTCGGCTCCTACGGTGGTGTCATCCACGAGATGACCGAGGCGCGGGACGTCCGGATGGGCATGTACGGCCACTCCAACCAGGTCGCGCACCACGTCATCTACATGTACGACGCGGCCGGTGAGCCCTGGAAGGCGCAGGCGAACGTGCGTGAGGCGCTGTCCCGGCTCTACACGGGCAGCGAGATCGGCCAGGGCTACCACGGCGACGAGGACAACGGCGAGCAGTCGGCCTGGTACCTCTTCTCCTCGCTCGGCTTCTACCCGCTGGTCATGGGCGGCGACGAGTACGCCATCGGCTCCCCGCTGTTCAAGAAGGCGACCGTGCACCTGGAGAACGGCCGCGACCTGGTGATCAAGGCGCCGCACAACAGCGCGAAGAACGTGTACGTGCAGGGCGTGAAGGTGAACGGCAGCCCCTGGACGTCCACCTCGCTCCCCCACTCGCTGCTGTCCAAGGGCGGGGAGCTGGAGTTCTTCATGGGGTCCAGGCCCTCGACGTGGGGCACGGGCGCGAAGGCGGCCCCGGTCTCCGTCACCCAGGACGACAAGGTGCCGGCGCCCCGCGCGGACGTGCTGAAGGGCGACGGCGCGCTGTTCGACAACACGTCGGCGACGAGCGCGACGCTCACCACGGTGGACCTGCCGGCCGCTGACGGCGCCAAGCCGGTCCAGTACACGCTGACCTCGGCGGCGGACCACACGAAGGCGCCGGCCGGCTGGACCCTGCAGGGCTCCGCGGACGGCACGGCCTGGAAGACCCTGGACCACCGCTCCGGCGAATCGTTCCGTTGGGACCGGCAGACCAGGGCGTTCACCATCGCCGCCCCGGGCACCTACGCGAAGTACCGCCTGGTGCTCGACGGTGAGGCGACGCTGGCGGAGGTGGAGCTGCTGGGCTGACCGGCGCATGAGCGAGGGGGCGGACCCGGACGGGTCCGCCCCCTCTTCGTGTGCGCGCTCAGCCGGTGGCGATGATGAAGACGTGCAGGTCGGTGTCGTTCGGGAGGGTCACGCTGCGGACGGCCTTGCCGTCCGGGGCCGCGACGGGCTTCGTGGCGAACACGTAGGTCGCCACCGGGTCCTTGTCGGCGCCCGCGACATTGCGGTACGCCGCCTTCGCGACCACCTCGTTGCCGTAGGCCACGGTGCCGCCCCCGCCGCCGACGGTCCAGTCGGTGAAGGCGAGGTCGACGGTGCCGGTGGTGCCGTCGGTGTAGGTGACGGTGGCCTTGGTCTGCTGGTTGCCGTTGACGGCGCTGCCGATGAAGGACAACCGGGCCGCGGGCTGGGCGAGTTCGATCGTCTGACCGGAGGCCGAGGCGTTGTCCGGGCGGCCGGCGGGCGAGTTGGGCCAGTTGAAGGCGAGACCGTCCACCGTGCCGTGGCCGCCCGGGGTCAGACCGGCCGCGGCGAGGGCCTGGCGGGAGTAGCTCCAGCCGCCGCCGTCGTAGTCGGCCTCGTCGTGGTCGCCCGCGTCGTCCGAGACCCCGGTGTTGTCGTAGGCGGACAGCAGGGTGCCCTGAGCGGCCACGGTCAGGGAGACCGGCTGGTCGTAGGAGGTGTCGCCGGAGGTCACCGTGACCTTGACGTCGTAGAAGCCCTGGGTGGCGTCCTTCGCCGCGGCCAGGGTGATCCGCTGGGCGCCGTCGGTGACCGTGCCCTCGGCGGGCGTGGCCGTGACACCGGCCGGCGCCTGGACCCGGAAGCGCACCTCGGGCCCGGTGCCGCCGCTCAGCGCCAGCGCGCGGATGCCGATGCCCGTGCTGTCACCGGGTGCGACCGTGGCGGTGGTGGGGCCGACGCCGATCTGGTACGGCTGCTCGCCCTCCCGGAAGGACGGCGGCGGCGCGGACGCGCCCCAGGTGCGGTTCGGGGTGGCGGACAGGGTGTAGTCCAGCCGGCCGCCGTCACGGACGAACGAGGCGGGCAGCCAGGGGCGGTCACTGTCGCGGCCGTCGACCTTCAGGGACTGGACGTACGGCGCGTCGGCCGCCGCTCCGGTGGCCCGGACGGAGATGTCGTTGCCGTGCGGGCGGGCTATCTCCACCCGCTCGAACAGCGGTGAGGCCAGGACGAGTTCTGCACGGGAGGGCACCTGCGGGTACATGCCGAGCGCGGAGAAGACGTACCAGGACGACATGGCACCGAGGTCGTCGTTGCCGGGGATGCCGCCCGGTTCGGTCGACCAGAGCCGGCTCATCGCCGCACGGACGGTCTCCTGCGCCTTGTACGGGGCTCCGGCGTAGTCGTACAGGTAGGGCACGTTGATGGACGGTTCGTTGTCCAGCTCGGACTTGGCGCCGCCCTTGCCGCTCAGGACCCAGCTCCCGTCGGCGTTGTGGAAGAAGTCGTCGAGCCGGGCGAGCGCCTTGCCGGTGCCGCCCATCGCCGCGAAGAGCCCGGCCGGGTTGTGCTGGACCATCCAGGTGTACTGGGCGGCCGATCCCTCCACGAAGCCGTTGCCGGTGTCCGGGGTGAAGCCGGTGACCCAGCTCCCGTCGGCCTTGCGGTTCGCGATGTAGCCGCCGCCCTGGTCGGCCGCGAGGTTGAAGTTGTTCTGCCACCACTGGGCCCGGCGGGCGAAGGCGCCGGCCGTCTCCTTCTCCCCCGCCGCGGCGGCCAGTTGGGCGAGGGAGAAGTCCGCGGTGGACATCTCCAGGGTCTCGGCGGCGCCGCCCCAGGCGTTGGAGACGCTCGGCATGTAGTGCAGCTTCAGGTACTTGTCGAGCGACGGGCGCTGGCCCACCGACAGCACCGGCTTGCCGGCCGCCGACAGGTCCTGCGCCGTGGGCACGGTCGCCGCCTTCACCAGCGAGTCCAGGGCGCCCTGCAGGTCGAAGCCGGTGCCGCCGAAGGCGCGGATGCCGGCCAGGGCGGTGGGCGCGGGGTCGCCGTTCATGACGTGGGTGCCGCTCGCGCCGTGCAGCCAGCGGTCCCAGACGCCGCCGTTCTGCCGGGCGAGTTCGTACAGCGACTGGGCGATGTCGGAACCCGTGTCCGGGTCGAGCAGGGTCAGCAGCTGCACCTGGTCGCGGTAGACGTCCCAGCCGGAGAAGGTGCCGTACTGGGCGCGGTGGCCGCGGCCGGTCCGGTGCACCCTGCCGTCGGAGCCCCGGTACCGGCCGTCGGCGTCGCTGATGACGTTCGGGTGCAGCAGGGCGTGGTAGAGGGCGGTGTAGAAGGTGGTGCGCTCGGCGTCCGTGCCGCCGCCGACCCGGACGGCGCCGAGCCGGTCGCGCCAGGCGCGGCGGGCCGCGTCCGCGACCGCGTCGAAGGACCGCTTCGGGGGGTTCTCCGCCTTGAGGTTGGCCGCGGCGGCCGCCTGGCTGACGTAGGAGATGCCGACCTTGGCGTTCACCGGTCCGGTGCCGGGCGCGAACTCGACGTAACCGCCGGCGCCCTTGCCCGCCACGGGCCGGCCGCCGTGCGAGAAGCCGCCGGTGCCGCCGGTGGCCCGGGTGGAGCCGGCCTGGAGCTTGTCGTCCTGCCAGGTGCCGGTGGCCTTGAAGGCGCGGTCGAAGCGGGCGGTGAAGTACAGGGTGTAGTAGGAGCGCTGCCCCTCCGGGTCGAGGTAGCCGCAGAAGTCGCCGGAGGTGACGGAGCCGGACACGGTACGGGTCGCCGGATCGATGGTGACCGAGGAATCCTCGGAACCCAGCTCGGAGTTGGCGGTGCGGACGAGCAGCGAGGCGGGCTTGTCCGCGGGGTAGGTGAAGCGGGCCGAGCCCGTGCGGGCGGTCGCCGTGAGGTCGGCGGTGACGCCGGAGGCCAGGTCCACCTTGTAGTGCCCGGGCCCGGCGTTCTCGTCGGAGTGGCGGAAGTCCGAGGCGTAGACGGCGTCCTTGGTGTCGCTCGCCGGGGAGGAGGTGACCTCGCCCGCGTAGGGGAAGAACGGGATGTCACCGCTGCCGCCCGCGCAGCCGGTGCCGGACATGTGGGTCAGGCTGAAGCCCCGGATGCGGGTGGCGTCGTACTGGTAGCCGCCGGGCGCGGCGGTGCGGGTGGCGTCGCCTCTGGTGTTCTCCGGGCTCCAGGAGAGCATGCCGAACGGCACCACGGCGCCCGGGAAGACGTTGCCGCCGTTCCTGGTGCCGATCAGCGGATCGACGTACGGGGTCGGGTCCTTGACGAGTTCGGGGGGTGCTGCGGTCGCCGCGAGGGCGGGGGTGGCCCCGCCGGTCGCGAGCACCGCGGCCAGCAGCAGGGACGTGGGACGGAAACGCATGACGCGGCCCTTCCTCGGGATGGACGGGTCGCGCACCACAGGTCGCACAAGCCGCAGGGACAGTAGCGCGCGCCACCGGTGACACGGAAGACCGCGTGCTCCCCCGGGGCACACTCCGCTGTCACCCGGCCGGGCTATCCCAAGTGGGTTGACATCGTTGTCCGTTGGCGCGATAGAGTCATGTACGGACCATACGACAACGTTGTCGCGCTCCACTCGGTCGAGGCCTGCCCACGGCCCGGCCGCCACAAGCCAGCACCACCCGGACAGGGACCGAACCCCCCTCACCTGCCCGGCTCGCGGACCCGGTGCGTCACTTCACCGGGTCCGCCCAGAGCGGCTCAGCCGACCCGGCAGGGAAGGCCGGTGGAGCCGTCGGCGCCCGAGCCCCGGACCACATAGCCGAACGTCGTGCTCTGCCCCGGACTCAGGGAGCCGTTCCAGCCGGCGTTGTGCACCATCACGTCCTGCCCGGTGTAGGTGGCGTCGCCGTTCCAGAGACTGGCCACCGACTGGCCGGCGGGCAGGGTCCAGTCGACCATCCAGCCGAGCATCGGCACGGTCCCGGTGTTGGTCACGGTCACCTCGGACTGGTGTCCGCCGGACCAGGTGCCGGTGGTCCTGCGGCTCGCGGTGCAGGCGCCGGGCGGGGGCTCGCCGGGGCCGCCCGGGTCGTGGACGCCGGTGACCTCGCCGTCGCCGCCGTCGAAGACGACGTCGGAGCAGGAGTAGAAGGTCTCGGCGCTGTCCGAACGCTGCCACACCATGTAGACGATGTGGCGGCCCGTCTTCCCGGCCGGCAGCCTGCCCGACCAGGAGTAGTCGGCGTCGACCGTGCCGGGCGTGCCGTTCAGCGGCGGGTGGTCGACGGTGAGGAACGGCTGGTCCTCCATCTCGGACCAGGTGAGCGGTTCGGCCGGGTCGTAGCCGTCCTTGGTGACGTACACGTAGAACCAGCCGGGGTGGGCGGCCCAGGCGTTGTAGGAGAAGTCGACCGTGGCGCCGGCGGTCAGATGGGTCACCGGCCAGTCGTCGCGGGCCAGGTCGAATCCGGTGAAATTGGGGTTGCCGCCGCTGCAGAGCCGCCCGTCCGGCACGAAGCCGCGGGTGCGGCCGACGCCGTCCGAGCGGAGCACCGAGAACCAGTTGTAGAAGGGGGTCGTGCCGCCGGCCTGCTGGGCCGCCTTGCAGGCCGGGTTCACGGGCTTGATCTCACCGGTGTCGGTGAGCCCGTCCCGCCAGCACAGGAAGGTACGGCTGCCCGGCTTCATGGGGGTGCCGTGGGCGGCGGCCGGGATGCCCGCGGCGAGCATCAGGCCGAGGGCGGGGAGAGTGGTCAGCAGGGCGAGGACGACCAGGAACAGGCCTCTGCCGCGGGTGGGGTGCGGTAATCGCGGGCGCCTCGGGAGACCGGGCGCGACTATTGGCGCAGACATGACACGTACACCTCCGACTGTGTCCGGGGCCGTACGGACGGGCGGAAAGCGGACGGACGGAAAGGGGAAGGGCGGGACGGGGTGGGAGCGGACCCGGCCCGGCCACGGCGGGTTCCGGTCCACCGGGGCCGGCCCTGATATGGGAGCGCTCCCACCCCTAGTCCGTGAAGTTAGCGCGCACGGCACCCGCTGTAAACGCCTGCCGCCACACCTGTGACACGGCACTGGTGAGAAGGCGTGGGGCGCACGGGGCAGGAGGGGCGGGGGCGTCCACAGCTCGGGACGGACGTAGCCATCGTCAATCACCCAGTGCTAGAAATGTCGCATGTCGGACCAATTCGGCCGATTCAGGCGCCTGTCTTGGCGCTCGATGGTCGGCAGAAGCCCACGCAGTGTCGCCGGACAGGTCTTCCTCCTGCAGGTGGCCCTCGTGGTCCTCCTCGTGGTCTGCGCCGTCATCGCCCTCGTGCTGCAGTCGGAGCGGGACACCGCCACGGAGGCCAAGCGCCGTTCCATAGCCGTCGCGCAGACCTTCGCCCACTCGCCGGGCGTCCAGCAGGCACTGAAGAGTCCGGACCCCTCGAAGGTCCTTCAGCCGCTCACCGAGGCGGGACGCAAGACCGCGGGCGTCGACTTCATCGTGGTCATGGACACCAAGGGCATCCGCTACACCCATCCGATACCGGACCGGATCGGCAAGCGGTTCGTGGGGCGGATAGGCCCCTCGCTGGCCGGCCGGGTCTATACCGAGAGCGTGCACGGCCCGCTGGGCCACGAGGTGCAGGCGACCGTGCCCATCCGGAACGCCGACGGCAAGGTGACCGCCCTGGTCTCCGCCGGCCTGAAGGTCAAGAACGTCACCAGCGAGGTCGACCGGCAGCTGCCGATCATCCTGGCCGCCGGGGCCGGCGCGCTCGTGCTGTCGACCGGCGGGACGGCCCTGGTGGGCCGGCGGCTGCGGCGGCAGACCCACAGCCTGGCCCCGGAAGAGATGACCAGCATGTACCAGCACCACGACACGGTGCTGCACTCGGTACGGGAAGGCGTGCTCATCGTCGGCCACGACGGGCGGGTGCTGCTGGCCAACGACGAGGCCAGGCGACTGCTGGAGCTGCCCCCGCAGGCCGAGGGACGCAATGTGCGGGAGCTGTCGCACCTGGAGCCCGACACGGTGGAACTGCTCGGCTCCGGGCGCGAGGCGAGCGACGAGGTGCACTTCGCCGGCGGGCGGCTGCTGGTGGTCAACCAGCGGCCCACCGACGGCGCCGGCGCCTGCGGCGGCACCGTGGTGACGCTGCGCGACTCCACCGAGCTCCAGGCGGTGTCCGGCAGGGCCGAGGTCACCCGGGAGCGGCTGGAGCTGCTGTACGACGCGGGCCTGGGCATCGGCACCACCCTCGACGTGGTCCGCACTGCCGACGAGCTGGCCGCGGTCGCCGTCCCCCGCTTCGCGGACTTCGTCACCGTGGACCTGGCCGACAACGTCCTGCACGGGGAGGAGCCCGCCCCGACCGCCACGGACATCCGGCGGGTCACCGTGACCGGCATCCGGGACGACCACCCGCTCTACGAGAAGGGCCGGCTGATCGACTTCCTGCCCTCCACCCCCCAGGCGCGCGGTTACAACGCCGGCCGCTCCGAGCTGGTGCCCAATCTGGCGAGCGCCCCGGGCTGGCAGGCCCAGGACCCCTCCCGCACCCAGCGAATACTGGAGTACGGCATCCACTCGCTCATCGCCGCCCCGATCCAGGCGCGCGGTGTCGTCCTCGGCATGGCCAACTTCTACCGTTCCAAACAGGAGCCCTTCGACGAGGAGGAGCTGTCGCTCGCGGACGAGCTGGTGGCCCGGGCCGCGGTGAGCATCGACAACGCCCGCCGGTACACCCGTGAGCACGCCCTCGCGGTCACTCTGCAGCGCAGCCTGCTGCCGCGGGCGCTGCCCGAGCAGAGCGCCCTGGACGTCGCCTACCGCTACCTTCCGGCGCAGTCCGGCGTGAGCGGGGACTGGTTCGACGTGATCCCGCTGCCCGGGGGCCGGGTGGCGCTGGCCGTGGGCGACGTGGTCGGGCACGGCCTGCACGCGGCGGCGACGATGGGCCGGCTGCGCACCGCGGTGCACAACTTCTCCACGCTCGACCTGCCGCCGGACGAGCTGCTCAGCCATCTGGACGACCTGGTCGGCCGCATCGACCAGGACGAGGCCCGCGCCGAGGCGGCGGCGGAGATCGTCGGGGCCACCTGTCTGTACGCGATCTACGACCCGGTGACCCGCCGCTGCGCGATGGCGCGGGCCGGGCATCTGGCGCCCGCGCTGGTCTACCCCGACGGCGGGGTCACCTTCCCCGACGTACCGGCCGGGCCGCCGCTGGGCCTGGGCGGCATGCCGTTCCGTACGGCCGAGCTGGAGCTGCCCGAGGGCAGTCAGCTCGTTCTCTACACCGACGGGCTCATCGAGGACCGCAGGCGGGACCTGGACGTGAGCATGGAGCTGCTGCGCCTGGCGCTGTCGGGCCATCCCGACCGGTCGCCGGAGGAGAGCTGCCGGGCGGCGCTGGACGAGCTGCTGCCCGAGCGCCCCAAGGACGACGTGGCCCTGCTGATCGCGCGTACCCGGGCGCTGCCGCCGGAGAACGTCGCCGACTGGGACGTGCCACGCGACCCGGCCGCCGTGTCGGGGATGCGCGGTGCGGTGTCCGCCAAGCTCGAGGAGTGGGGCCTGTCGGAGCTGGGCTTCGGCATGGAACTGGTGCTGAGCGAGCTGATCACCAACGCGATCCGCTACGGCTCGGACCCGGTCCATGTGCGGCTGATCCGGGACCGTGTGCTGATCTGCGAGGTGGCCGACGGCAGCAGCACCTCGCCGCATCTGCGGTACGCCGCGACGACCGACGAGGGAGGCCGGGGTCTGTTCCTGGTCTCCCAGATGACCGAGCGCTGGGGCACCCGGTACACGCCGCAGGGCAAGGTGATCTGGGCGGAGGTGGCGCTGCCGGACCTCTCGGCGCTCCTCGGGGAGTGAGCCGCGGGCCGGCACAGTGCGGACGAGGGCCGCACCCCCGGTGCCGGGGGTGCGGCCCTCGTCCGCACTGTGCCGTGCCGCTTACTTGCGGATCAGGCTGCGCAGCACGTACTGCATGATGCCGCCGTTGCGGTAGTAGTCGGCCTCACCGGGGGTGTCGATGCGGACGACCGCGTCGAACTCGACACCGGTGTCGGTGGTGACCTTGACGGTGCGCGGGGTGGTGCCGTTGTTGAGCTCCTCGACACCGGTGAAGGAGAAGGTCTCCTCGCCGGTCAGGCCGAGGGACTCGGCGGACCGGCCCTCGGGGAACTGCAGCGGCAGGACGCCCATGCCGATCAGGTTCGAGCGGTGGATGCGCTCGTAGGACTCGGCGATGACGGCCTTGACGCCGAGCAGCGCGGTGCCCTTGGCGGCCCAGTCGCGGGACGAGCCGGAGCCGTACTCCTTGCCGGCCAGGACGACCAGCGGGATGCCCTGCTCGATGTAGTTGCGGGAGGCGTCGTAGATGAACGACACCGGCGCGTCCGCCTGGGTGAAGTCGCGGGTGTAGCCGCCCTCGGTGCCCGGCGCGATCTGGTTGCGCAGGCGGATGTTGGCGAACGTGCCGCGGATCATGACCTCGTGGTTGCCTCGGCGGGAGCCGTAGGAGTTGAAGTCACGACGCTCCACACCGTGCTCGGTGAGGTACTGGCCGGCCGGGGTGTCGGCCTTGATGGCACCGGCCGGGGAGATGTGGTCGGTGGTGACCGAGTCGCCCAGCTTGGCGAGCACGCGGGCGCCGGCGATGTCCTCGACCGGGGCCGGCTCCATGCCCATGCCCTCGAAGTACGGGGGCTTGCGGACGTAGGTGGACTCGGCGTCCCACTCGAAGGTGTTGCCGGTCGGGACCGGGAGGGACTGCCACTGGGCGTCGCCTGCGAAGACGTCGCTGTAGGACTTGGAGAACATGTCCTCGCCGATGGCGTTGGCGACGACGTCGTTGACCTCGGCCTCGGAGGGCCAGATGTCCTTCAGGAAGACCGGGTTGCCGTCGGTGTCGGTGCCCAGCGCCTCACGGGTGATGTCCACCTTCATGGAACCGGCGAGGGCGTACGCGACGACCAGCGGCGGGGACGCCAGGTAGTTCATCTTGACGTCGGGGTTGATGCGGCCCTCGAAGTTCCGGTTGCCGGAGAGGACCGAGGTGACGGCGAGGTCGTGGTCGTTGACGGCCTTGGAGACCTCCTCCGGCAGCGGGCCGGAGTTGCCGATGCAGGTGGTGCAGCCGTAGCCGACCAGGTTGAAGCCGACCTTGTCGAGGTACGGGGTCAGGCCCGCCTTCTCGAAGTAGTCGGTGACGACCTTGGAGCCCGGGGCGAGGGTGGTCTTGACCCACGGCTTGCGGGTCAGGCCCTTCTCGACCGCCTTCTTGGCCACCAGGGCGGCGGCGACCATGACGTACGGGTTGGAGGTGTTGGTGCAGGAGGTGATGGCCGCGACCGTCACCGCACCGTGGTCCAGCTCGTAGGTGGTGCCGTCGGGGGCGGTCACCTGGACCGGGTTCGACGGGACGGAACCGGTGCCCTGGCCGTGCCGCGGGGCGCCGGCGCCGTTCTCCTCGTGGCCGTAGGCGGGGGCGTCGGAGGCCGGGAAGGACTCGGCGCTCGCCTCGTCGACCACCGAGGCGGCGGCGGCCGGCGTCTGGGCGACGGGGGCCTCGACGTAGTTCAGGATGTCCTTGGCGAACTGCTGGGCGGCCTCGGCCAGGACGATGCGGTCCTGCGGGCGCTTCGGGCCGGCGATGGACGGCACGACGGTGGACAGGTCCAGCTCGAGCTTCTCGGAGAAGTCCGGCTCGGCCTTCGGGTCCAGCCAGAGGCCCTGCTCCTTGGCGTACGCCTCGACGAGCGCGACCTGCTGGTCGGACCGGCCGGTCAGGCGCAGGTAGTTCAGGGTCTCGTCGTCGATCGGGAAGATCGCGGCGGTGGAGCCGAACTCCGGCGACATGTTGCCGATGGTGGCGCGGTTGGCGAGGCTCGTGGCGGACACGCCCTCGCCGTAGAACTCGACGAACTTGCCGACCACACCGTGCTTGCGCAGCATCTCGGTGATGGTGAGCACGAGGTCGGTGGCGGTGGTGCCGGCCTGCAGCTCACCGGTGAGCTTGAAGCCGACGACGCGCGGGATGAGCATGGAGACCGGCTGGCCGAGCATGGCGGCCTCGGCCTCGATGCCGCCGACGCCCCAGCCGAGGACGCCGAGGCCATTGACCATGGTGGTGTGCGAGTCGGTGCCGACCAGGGTGTCGGGGTACGCCTGGCCGCCCCGGACCATCACGGTGCGGGCGAGGTGCTCGATGTTCACCTGGTGGACGATGCCGGTGCCCGGCGGGACGACCTTGAACTCGTCGAAGGCGGTCTGGCCCCAGCGCAGGAACTGGTAGCGCTCCTTGTTGCGGCCGTACTCCAGCTCGACGTTCTGCTTGAAGGCGTCGTTCGTGCCGAACTTGTCGGCGATGACGGAGTGGTCGATGACCAGCTCGGCCGGCGCCAGCGGGTTGATCTTCGCCGGGTCGCCGCCCAGCTCCTTCACGGCCTCACGCATGGTGGCGAGGTCCACGACGCAGGGGACGCCGGTGAAGTCCTGCATGATCACGCGAGCCGGCGTGAACTGGATCTCCTGGGACGGCTGGGCCTGGGAGTCCCAGCCGCCGACGGCACGGATGTGGTCGGCGGTGATGTTCGCGCCGTCCTCCGTGCGGAGCAGGTTCTCCAGCAGGACCTTGAGGCTGTACGGCAGGCGAGCGGAGCCCTCCACCTTGTCCAGCCGGAAGATCTCGTACGACTCGTCGCCCACCTGCAGCGTGCTGCGGGCGTCGAAGCTGTTCGCCGACACGACAGTCTCCTTCATTGATGTGCGCGTACCACCGTCAATCGTGCCGCCACGTCGGCTTGGCCGATTCAGTAAGGTCAGGCTAAGTTAGGCAAGCCTTACTGAAATGGCGGCTACGGTGCGCCTCGGCAGATATCTCGATGTCGAGATAACTCTAGTACATGGGGCCCGGCTGGTCATGCCCGGCCGGGTCCGGCCCCGCCGTTTTCCGGTGGCGTCCGCCACAGCGGAGCCCGTCGCGCGGGGCGGAACGGCGCACACCGGACACGGCCTCGCGGCCGTCCGCGACAACCCCGCCATCTCTCCGCGGTTACGGGGTATCCGGGTTGAGCACCACCCGGCCCTAAACCATCGAAGGAGGCACCCATGCCGCTCACTTTCCGCAAGAGCTTCCGGATCCTGCCCGGGGTACGGCTGAACATCAACCGGCACTCCTGGTCCATCACCACCGGCGGAAAGAACGGCCCGCGACACACCCACAGCAGCACCGGACGACGTACGACATCAGTGGATTTGCCCGGACCTTTCGGATGGCGCCGCACCCGTACGAGCAGGGACCATTGACGGGGCATCACCCGAATGGACCCCCCAAGAGGCGCCATCTCATATCTGAGATAACCTCGGCCTCATGGCAGACGACTACCTCGTACGCATCGGCAAGCTCATCCGTGACGCCCGGCAACACCGGGGCTGGACACAGGCACAGCTCGCGGAGGCGCTCGGCACCAGCCAGAGCGCCGTCAATCGCATCGAGCGCGGGAACCAGAACATCAGCCTTGAGATGATCGCCCGGATCGGTGAAGCCCTGGACAGCGAGATCGTGTCGCTGGGCTACGCGGGTCCGATGCATCTGCGGGTGGTCGGCGGCCGCCGGCTGTCCGGTGCCATCGACGTCAAGACCAGCAAGAACGCCTGCGTGGCGCTGCTGTGCGCCTCACTGCTCAACAAGGGGCGCACGGTGCTGCGCCGGGTGGCCCGGATCGAGGAGGTGTACCGCCTGCTGGAGGTGCTCAACTCCATCGGCGTGCGCACCCGCTGGATCAACGACGGCGTCGACCTGGAACTCGTCCCGCCGGCCGAGCTGGAGATGGCGGCGATCGACGCCGAGGCGGCCGTCCGCACCCGCTCCATCATCATGTTCCTCGGCCCGCTGCTGCACCGCATGGACAGCTTCAAGCTGCCGTACGCCGGCGGCTGCGACCTCGGCACGCGGACCATCGAACCGCACATGATCGCGCTGCGCCGGTTCGGCCTGGACGTCGCGGCCACCGAGGGCCAGTACCACGCCCAGGTGGACCGCACCGTCAGCCCCGACCGCCCGATCGTCCTGACCGAGCGCGGCGACACGGTGACCGAGAACGCCCTGCTCGCCGCCGCCCGGCACGACGGCGTGACGGTCATCCGCAACGCCTCCTCCAACTACATGGTCCAGGACCTGTGCTTCTTCCTGGAGGCGCTGGGGGTCAGGGTCGAGGGCATCGGCACCACGACCCTGACCGTGCACGGTGTGCCGAACATCGACGCCGACGTCGACTACTCCCCTTCCGAGGACCCGGTCGAGGCGATGAGCCTGCTGGCCGCCGCCGTGGTGACCGAATCGGAGCTGACGGTACGCCGGGTGCCGATCGAGTTCCTGGAGATCGAGCTGGCGGTCCTGGAGGAGATGGGCCTCGACCACGACCGGTCCCCCGAGTACTTCGCGGACAACGGCCGCACCCGCCTGGTCGACCTCACCGTCCGCCCCTCCAAGCTCGAAGCCCCGATCGACAAGATCCACCCCATGCCCTTCCCGGGCCTGAACATCGACAACGTCCCCTTCTTCGCTGCCATCGCGGCGGTGGCCTCCGGCCAGACCCTGATCCACGACTGGGTCTACGACAACCGCGCGATCTACCTGACCGACCTCAACCGCCTCGGCGGCCGCCTGCAGTTGCTCGACCCGCACCGCGTCCTGGTCGAGGGCCCGACCCGCTGGCGCGCCGCCGAGATGATGTGCCCGCCGGCCCTGCGCCCCGCGGTCGTGGTCCTGCTGGCGATGATGGCGGCCGAGGGCACCTCGGTCCTGCGCAACGTGTACGTCATCAACCGGGGTTACGAGGACCTGGCGGAGCGGCTGAACTCGATCGGGGCGCAGATCGAGATCTTCCGGGACATCTGAGGATCCTCGGAGAGACATCACCGCACCCCTCCGGCCCGCGCCAACGCCGGCCAGGAGGGGTGCGGTGGCGTCACCCCATGGGGTTCGAGGGCTTCTCGCGCTTCCCGGAGGTGACGACGAAGGCCATGATCAGCGCGCCGGTGAGGAACACCCCGGCACCGCCGGCCAGGGCGCGCGTGTAGCCGTACGTCATGGCGTCCTGGGCGCGCGCCACGAGGGCCGTGTCACCCCGGTCCACGGCGTCCAGGTAGACCAGGCCGGCCCGCGGCAGGCGGGTGTCGGCGACGGTGGCCGCCAGCATGGCGAGGCCGGCGATGCCGAGCGCGCCCCCGATCTGCTGGGCGGTGTTGAGGAGGCCCGACGCGCTGCCCGAGTCGGACTCGTCGACGCCGCTCACCGCGCCGAGCGTCAACGGCACGAAGGAGCAGCCGAGTCCGGCGGCGGTGACGAACATGGCGGGCAGCAGGGTGCTCGTGTAGGAGGAGTGCGGGGTCAGCCGGCTCAGCCACAGCATCCCGGCCGCGGCGACGGCCAGGCCGGGAGCGGCCACCAGCCGGGGCGGCAGCCTGACCACCAGCTTCGAGGCGATCGGGGCCGTCATGCCGATGCCGACGCTGAACGGCAGGTACGCCAGGCCGGTCCTGACCGCTCCGTAGTCCAGCACGTGCTGCATGTAGAAGGTCAGGAAGTAGAAGGTCGAGAACATGCCGAACCCGGTGAGGAACAGCGTCGCGTACGTGCCGGCCCGGTCGCGGTCCTTGAGGATGTGCAGGGGCAGCATGGGGTGTGCGATGCGCGCCTGCCGCTCCATGAACACCACCAGCAGCACCGTGGCGACCGCGATGTAGACCGATGTGACCAGGCCGGTCCAGTGGGTCTGTCCGCCGCGGGTGACCCCGTAGATCAGGCAGAGCAGACCGGCCGTGCCGACCGCCGCGCCCAGGGCGTCGAGCCGGCCGTTGTCGCGGTCGGCCTCTTCGAGCACCGTCGTCCCGGCCAGCACGCCGATTCCGATGGGGATGTTCACCAGCAGCACCCAGCGCCAGTCGAGGTACTCGGTGAGGAGTCCGCCGAGGATCAGGCCCAGGACCGACCCGACGCCGGCCATCGCGGCGTACGTGCCCATGGCCCGGTTGCGCGGCTTGCCCTCGGGGAAGTTCGTCGCGATCAGTGCGAGCGCCGTGGGTGCCGCGACGGCCGCGCCGAGGCCCTGGAGCACCCGGGCGGAGATGAGCAGCGCCGCGTTGGGGGCCAGGCCGCCGAGCACGGAGGCCAGCACGAAGGTCACGATGCCGATCCGGAACACGCGGCGGCGGCCGAAGAGGTCGCCGGCCCGGCCGCCGAGGAGCATCAGCCCGCCGAAGGTGACCGCGTACGCGTTGACCACCCAGGCCAGGCCGCTGTCGGACATGTCCAGCCCGTTCTGGATGCTCGGCAGGGCGATGTTCACGATGGTGGCGTCGAGCACCACCATCAGTTCCGCCGCGGCGATGACCAGCAGGGCGAGTACCGGACGGCGGCTGAACCCCGCGGCCTTTGTGCCGGGGCTCGCGCCGGTCTGTACTGCGGATGACATGGGACCTCCAGGTCGTGGCCCCCGCTACCGTGGACTCCTCGTCCCCGCGGCGATGTGTGCAGCAAGAGCCTGATTGCTCAACTGAGGGAAGACAAATGCGTGTTCGCGTAACGAAGGCCATTGCGGTCACCGCCACCGGACTGCTCGCCGGCGCGTTCGGCTACGGCGCGGTCAATCTGGGACCGACCTTCTGGAGCGTGCCGCTGGACATGCGGCTGTCGTTCCACGCCGAACTCATGAAGATGAACTCTCCGGTGATGCTGACGGCGATGGGCACCGCCGCTCTCGGCTCACTGGCCCTGGCCCTGCAGACGAGGGGCCGCGAGCGCGGGCTCGCGGCCGGGGCGACGGCGTTGACCGCGACCTCGTTCCTGGTCACGCGCTTCGGCAACGTACCGATCAACGCGCGGATCAAGACATGGGCGGTCACCTCGCCACCGGCCGACTACGCCGAGATCCTGCACCGCTGGGACCTGTTCAACCGGACCCGCACCGTCACGGCGCTGGCCGCCTTCGTGCTGCTGGTCATCGCTCAGAGTGGTTCCGGGCCGCGTGAGACCCCTTCCGACAGCCCTTCGAGCTGACGGTCGAGAGCCAGCTCCGTCTCCGTCAGGGGCTGGTGCCGGAGCATGCTTTCGGGGTGCCCGGATGCCGCCGGCCGGCCGGGGTCCGGGCCGGGGATGAAGAAGTGGCTCTGGCCGTAGGCGGTGAAACCGTCCGCGCAAAAGCGCCACAGGGACCTCAGGAACAAGCGCATGTGAACATCGTGGCCGGTCATGAAAAAGCACGGATAAAGCCCGGATTTCCTCATGACCGGCCGTCGTCCGTCCCTCAGGCGGACGCGCGCAGCAACGTGTGGAACGCCTCGTCGTCGGCGAGCACGGTCTGGTGGGCCATGCGCAGTTCCAGCCCCGGTTCGATGCCGAGTTCCTCGATGAGGTGCGCCCGGGTGCGACGGTAGGAGGCGAGAGCGTCGCCGCTGCGGCCGCTGCGGTGCAGCACCGTCATGAGCCGGGCGCAGAACCCCTCGCTGAGCGGGTTCTCCGCCACCAGCCTGCTGAGTTCACCGATGAGTTCGAGGTGCCGGCCCAGCTCCAGGTCCAGGTCGATGCGCCGCTTGAGCGCGCTCATCCAGGCCTCGTCGTACTGCAGCGCGGTGCCCGAGAGGGCCGAGCTCTCCCGCAGGCCCTCCAGCGTGGGCCCCCGGCGGAGGTCCAGCGCTTCCCGGTACTGCTTCGAGGCCAGTTCATGGTGGCCCGCCGCCGCGGACTCCGCGGCCATCGCGCAGAGCCGGTCGAAGCACACGGTGTCCAGGATGCCCTCGTTGACCTGGAGCTGGTAACCGGGTGCCCGGGTGCGCAGGGTGCACCAGCGGCCGTCGAGCTCGTATCGGATCAGGAACTTGCGGAGCTGCGAGACGTACACGCGGAGGGCGGCGAGCGCGGTGGTCGGCGGCGTGTCGCCCCACAGCTCGCGGATGAGGGCCTCGTTGGACACCGTCGCGTTGGGCCGCACGAGCAGGGCGGCCAGGAGCTGGCGCAACTTACGCTGGGGCAGCGGGACTTCCGACGCCCCCACGACGATCTCGAGTGGGCCCAGCAGGCGCAGCGCGACCCCGCGCGGGGTGATGTCCTGCAGCCCGTGCGTCGGCTGCTCCTCCATGGTGACGGTCATCCCTGCACCTCCAGGCGCGGGTGGCCGCTGCGGAAGTAGGTCAGCGGCTGCTCCTCGCGCAGCAGGCCCAGGTCGACGACCTCACCGACGACGATGGTGTGGTCCCCGCCCGGGAAGGTGGTGTGCAGCCGGCAGTCGAGGAAGGCCAGCGCGTCCCCCAGAACCGGGGAGCCGGTCACGCCGGCGTCGTGCGGCAGGCCGCCGAAATCCGCGGTGTCGCGGCGTGCGAAGGCCCGGCACAGGGCCGCCTGGTCGGCTGCCAGGATGTTGACGGCGAAAGCGCCGGCTTTCTCGACCGCGGCGAGCGCCCGCGAATCCCTGTGCATGCAGAACAGCACCAGGGCCGGGTCGAGGGAGACCGAAGTGAAGGAATTCACAGTGACCCCGACCGGGTTCTCTCCACCGGCTCCCCGGCACGTCACCACGGCGACTCCGGTCGGATAGCGGCCGCAGATCTCGCGCAGCACCCGTGTCTCCACGGGCGCTGCGCCCCTATCTCCAGTCACGGAAACGGTCATGCTGTCCAACGTGTTTCCCCCTAGAAATACAGCGCTCGCCTCTCTCACCGGCACCAAGCGTGCGCCGGGAACGGGCCGCGCTGACACCCGACCCTAACGAGACCGGTCGGCACCGCCTACGTCCCAAAGGACGAGGCGGGACGTACTTTCGGCCGGGCAGCCCCTACCTGAGCACGGTACTGATCACATAACCCCTGCTCAAGGCCTGGTCGGGAGGACGATTCGAGCCAGGACGACACCACCGACTGGGCAATCTGGGAGAGCCGGGGGACGGGCACGCGGCGGGCCGCCGGCTCCGGCCGCGGCCAGGGTCACCGCGCGGCACCCCCGCGGTCGCCGCTCTTTCCCCGGCCGTTTTTCCCCGCCCTCATCCGCGCTTTATCGCACCGAGTGAATCTGTTTTGGCCGGTCACCCAGCGACCGGACCCGGAACGGAAGGAATCCGAATGCGCAGCACTCTCATCGTGGCTCGCATGAAGCCGTCCGCCGAATCTGACGTGAAGCGCATCTTCGCCGAATCCGACGCCGGCGAACTTCCCCATCTGATCGGCGTGAAGGAACGCAGGCTGTTTCGCTTCCACGATCTCTACATGCATTACATGGCGTCCGACAAGGACGTGCGCGGACCGATCTCCGAAATGAAGGGGCACGAGCTCTTCGCCTCTGTCAGCGAGCGGCTGAGCCCCTACATCGCGGCTTACGCCCCGGAGACGTGGCGCGGCCCTCAGGACGCCATGGCCCAGGAGTTCTACACCTGGCGCGCGGAGGGCTGAGGCAACCCGCGCCCGCACGGCCCGGCGACGACGCGTCACCGGTTGGGGGGCCCGCACCGCCGGTGCGGGACAGCGAGAGGAGGCTGGCGTGGCCAGCGAAGGAATGACCAAGATCGCGGCGAAGGACGTCGAGTCCAACCGGCGCCGGGGCGGTGACCTGCGCACGCTGCTCAGCCCGGCCACCGCACAGGCCACCGCGGGCTTCATGGGGGTGCTCACTCTCCAGCCGGGCGAGGTCGTCACCGAGCACTACCACCCGTACTCCGAGGAGTTCCTGTACCTGGTCAGCGGGAACCTGCTGGCGAGGATCGACGGGAAGCCCGTCCCGCTCGCCTCGGGTGAGGCGCTGCATCTGCAGATCAACGTCCGTCACCGGCTGGAGAACCACGGCACGGAGCCGGCCTTCATGGTCTTCCAACTGGGCCCGCTGGCGCCCCGTCCCGAGCTGGGGCACGTCGACACCGAGCCCCTGCCGGGCCAGGAGCCGGCGTGACCCGGCGCAGGGCCGTCATCACCGGGATCGGGGTCGTGGCTCCGGGCGACACCGGCACCAAGGCCTTCTGGCAGCTGCTGACCGACGGCCGTACCGCCACCCGCGCCATCTCCCACTTCGACGCCTCGGCCTACCGCTCGAGGATCGCGGCGGAGTGCGACTTCGACGGCACCGCCGCGGGGCTCGCCCCCGAGGAGGTCGAACGCATGGACCGGGCCGCGCAGTTCGCCGTGGTCGCCGCGCGGGAGGCGCTGACGGACAGCGGCGCGGTGACCGAACGGGTGCCGCCGCACCGCATCGGCGTCTCGATCGGCAGCGCGGTGGGTGCCACCAGCACGCTGGAGCAGCAGTACGTCAAGGTCAGCGACCGCGGCGACAACTGGGTCGTGGACGCCTCGAACCCGTACCCGCACCTGTACGGGGCGCTGGTTCCGGGCACGCTCGCCGCCGAGGTGGCGTGGACGGCCGGCGCCCAGGGGCCGGTCCGGGTGGTGTCGACGGGCTGCACCTCGGGGCTCGACTCCGTGGCCCAGGGCGCCCAGTTCATCGAGGACGGGTCGGCGGACGTCGTCCTGGCCGGCGCCACCGAGGCGCCCATCTCGCCGATCACCGTCGCCTGTTTCGACGCGATCAGGGCGACCTCGCCGAACAACGCGGACCCCGCTCACGCCTCGCGGCCCTTCGACCGGGACCGGGACGGCTTCGTGCTCGGCGAGGGCGCGGCCGTACTGGTGCTGGAGGACGAGGAGTCGGCGCGGCGCCGTGGGGCGCGCGTGTACTGCGAGGTGGCGGGATACGCGCAGCGCAGCAACGCGTTCCACATGACCGGGCTGCGCCCCGACGGCAAGGAGCTGGCCGAGGCGGTACGGGTGGCGCTGGACCGCGCACGGGTGCCGGCCGATGCCGTGGACTACGTCAACGCCCATGGTTCGGGCACCCGCCAGAACGACAAGCACGAGACGGCCGCGGTGAAGGTCTCGCTCGGCGAGCACGCGTACCGGGTCCCGATGAGTTCGATCAAGTCGATGGTGGGTCACTCCCTCGGTGCGATCGGTGCCCTGGAGGTCGCCGCCTGCGCCCTCGCCATCGAGCAGGACACCATCCCGCCCACCGCCAACCTCCATGTCGCCGATCCGGAACTCGGCCTGGACTACGTCCCGTTGACGGCGCGTGAGCAGCGGACCGACACCGTGCTCAGCGTGGGCAGCGGCTTCGGCGGGTTCCAGACGGCGATGGTGCTGACCGCGCCGGGGAAGGCGGGCCGCCATGTCTGACACCGTGACGGCCACGCGCCGTGCGGTGGTCACCGGGATCTCGGCGGTGGCACCGAACGGGGTCGGCGTCAAGGAGTTCCGCGAGGCCGTACTGGAAGGCCGCGGCGGTCTCGGTCCGGTGACGCACTTCGAGGCGGACGGCTTTCCCGTGCGTACCGTCGGCGAGGTCTTCGGGGACGGCACCCTGCCCGGCGTCGATCCCCGGCTGGCGGTGCAGACCGACCGCTGGAGCCAGTTCGCGCTGCTGGCGGCGGACGAGGCGCTGGCGGACGCCGGCGTGCGGCCGGAGGAGTTCTCCCCGTACGACCTCGGAGTCATCACGGCGTCCTCTTCCGGGGGGAACGCCTTCGGCCAGCGCGAGATCGCGGCCCTGTGGTCGAAGGGGCCGCGGCACGTCGGCCCGTACCAGTCGATCGCCTGGTTCTACGCGGCCACCACCGGCCAGCTGTCCATCCGGCACGGCATGAAGGGACCGTGCGGTGTCGCCGTGGCCGAGCAGGCCGGCGGCCTGGACGCGATCGCGCAGGCCCGCCACGCGCTGCGGCGGGGCGATGCCAGGGCCGTCCTGACCGGCGGCACCGAGGCGCCGCTGAGCCCCTACGCGCTGACCTGCCAGATCACCTCCGGGCGGCTGAGCGACAGCGCGGACCCGGAGCGTGCCTACCTGCCGTTCGACGCGACCGCCCGGGGCCACGTGCCCGGTGAGGGCGGAGCGATCCTCGTGCTGGAGGACGAGGAGAGCGCGCGCGAGCGCGGCGTCGAGACGCCGTACGGAGAGATCGCCGGTCACGGGGCCACCTTCGACCCCGCTCCCGGCACACCGCGGGCCGGGACCGGCGACGCGCTGCGCCGGGCCGTCCTGCTCGCCCTGGCCGACGCCCGGGTGCGGCCGGACGAGGTCGACGTCGTCTTCGCGGACGCGGCCGGCACGCCCGAACTCGACCGGGCCGAGGCGGACTGCCTGGCCGAGGTCTTCGGGCCGTGCGCGGTGCCGGTCACGGCGCCCAAGGCGCGCTACGGGCGGCTGTACGCGGGCGGCGCGCCACTCGACGTCGTGACCGCCCTGCTCGCCCTGCGCGAGCAGGTCGTCCCTCCGACCGGGCCGGGTGTGGTGGCGGACGCCTCCTACGGCCTCGACCTCGTGACGCGGCCGCGGCCCGCGCGGCTGCGCACGGCCGTGGTCATCGCCCGCGGCCACGGCGGCTTCAACTCCGCGCTCGTCGTCCGGGCCCTCACACCATGACGACGCATCAGACGAACCCAGATCCATGCGACAGCGAAAGGACCCCGCCCATGACCGCGGCGCCCCTTGAGTACGACTTCTTCCTGACCATCGTCGAGCAGTGCACCGGCGTCTCCCGGGACACGCTCCGGACGGACGACCCGACGACGAGCGTCGTCGACCTGGGCATCGACTCGCTGGGCCTGATCAACGTCCTCACCGAGGTGGAGAACCGCTACGACATCCGCCTGGACGCCGAGGGCCTCACCCGCCTCCCGGAGGTCTGTGCCCTGATCAACGAGCAGCTCCGGCCGGCGGCCGCGCGCACCGGGAACAGCATCGTCATCGACGCGCCGTTCGACCTGGTCTGGGAGATGACCAACGACGTGGCGAACTGGCCGAACCTGTTCAGCGAGTACGCCTCGGCCGAGATCCTGGAGCGGCACGGCGACACGGTGCGCTTCCGTCTCGCCCTCCACCCTGAGGCCGACGGCAAGGTCTGGAGCTGGGTCTCCGAGCGCGTCATGGACCGCGCCGGCCGGACGGTCAGGGCGCACCGGGTCGAGACCGGCCCGTTCGCCTTCATGAACATCAACTGGACGTACGTGGAGACCGGCGCCGGTGTGGAGATGCGCTGGGAGCAGGAGTTCCGCATGAAGCCGGACGCCCCGGTGGACGACGCGGCCATGACGGAGCGCATCAACAGGAACTCGAAGATCCAGCTGGCGCTCATCAAGCAGCGCGTGGAGGCGGCCGCGCGCGCCGGCGCGGGTGCGGTGGTGGCCCGATGAGCGGCCTGGACTTCGGTCTCAAGGGCCGGCACGCCCTCGTCACCGGCGGCGCCCGGGGCATCGGGCGGGCCACCGTGCTCGCCCTGGCGGAACAGGGCGCCGCGGTGACGGCCTGCTACGTCAACGAGAGCGAGCAGGTCGGGACGCTGCGCGCGGAGCTGGCGCAACTGGGCGCCGACGGCACCCTCGTGCGCTGCGACATAGCCGATCACGGGCAGGCCGCCCGGCTGTCGGCCGGGGCGCGCGAACAGTACGGGCCGATCGACGTCGTCGTGAACAACGCGGGTGTCATCAGCCACCTCCCGCTCACGGACCTGTCTCCCGACGAGTGGCACCGCGTCCTCGACACCAACCTGTCCGGCATGTACCACGTGATCCGCGGGGCACTGCCGCACCTCACCAAGGCCGCCTCGATCGTCAACATCAGCTCCGCGGTGGCCCACCACGGCATGCCGGCCGCCGCCCACTACGTGGCGTCCAAGGCCGGCGTGATGGGCCTCACCCGGGCGCTGGCCAAGGAGCTGGGCCCGCGTGGCGTCCGGGTCAACTGCATCGCCTCCGGACTGGTCGAGACGGACCAGATGAAGGCCGTCACCGCCGAGGGCCGGGCCGCCTACGAACAGCGGATCTCGCTGCGCAGGCTCGGCCGGCCGGCGGAGATCGCCGACGCGGTGCTGTTCCTCGCCTCGGACGCCGCCCGCTACGTCACCGGCGCCACGCTCGACGTCGACGGTGGCATCTGACTGACGAGGAGACCGAACGCCGTGCTCCGCACCGTGTTGGAGATGACGGTCCGGGAGGGCTGCGAGGACGCGTTCCGAGCGGCCTGGCTGGAGACCGCGCGGGCCGCCGCGCGACTGCCGGGCTCCGTGGCCCAGTCACTGCTCCGGGACCCGCGCGACCCCAGGACGCACCTGGTGATGGCCGACTGGGCCGACCGGGCAGCCCTCGAGGCCTTCCAGAACGGCCCCGAGAGGGAGCGGCTCAGCGCCCGTCTGGAGCCGTTCCGTGAATCCGCCCGCAAGCACGTGCTCGACGTCGTCGAGCACGTGCCGGGCGCCGCATCGATGAAAGGTGGTCCGTCGTGACCGTACGCATCATGGTTTCCGCCCGGGTCCAGGAGAAGGACCGGGAGGCCTTCGAGGAGGCCTACCGGCAGGTCACCGCCGTGGTCCAGGGCACCCCGGGCCACCTGCGCGACGAGCTGCTGCACGACGCCGAGCAGCCCGGCCGCTACATCCTGCTCGCCGAGTGGGAGAGCGAGCAGGCGTTCCGCGCCTGGGAGGACGCCCCTTCCCACCGCGAGATGGCGGCCCCGATGTACCCGTACTGGAGCGGCGGCGACATCGAGCGGCGCATCTTCGATCTGCGCGCCCGCCTCGACGGCGTGCCGACCCAGGCCTGAGCGGGTCACTTCCATGGCGACCATCCGCAAGGCCCTGGTGATCGGGGCCGGTATCGGCGGACTCACCACGGCGGCGGGCCTGCTGCGGCAGGGCATCGCGTGCGAGGTCTTCGAGGCGCGTGCGAGCCCCGGCCGGCTGCTGACGGGCGGTGGGTTCATGCTCTGGCACAACGCCTTCCTGGCGCTGCGGCGGATCGGACTCGACGAGGCCGTCGCCGCGGACGCGGTGCGCATGCGCTTCCACGAGTTCCGTTCCGACTCCGGGCGGCGCCTCGCGCGATGGCCGCTGGACGGTCCGACGGAGCAGGCCGGCGCGCCGGCCTGCGCGCTGCGGCGGTCCGTTCTGCACACGGTGCTCACCGAGGCGGTCGGTGAGCACCGGATCCACCTCGGCCGCCGGCTGACCGGCTGTACCGAGGACGCCGACGGAGTCGTCGCGCACTTCGAGGACGGATCCACGGCCCGGGGCGACGTGCTGGTCGGGGCGGACGGCCTGCGCTCCACCGTGCGGGCCGCGATGCGGGGCGGGTTCGAGCGGCCGCCACGGTACGCCGGCTACACGGCCTGGCAGGCCATCACCCGGCTGCCCGGGGAGTCGCTGGTGCCCACCGGCACGTTCTTCAACCTGTGGGGCAAGGGCGGGCTGCGCTTCCTGTACTGCCGGCTCAACGAGAACGAGGTCTACTGGGACGCCATCACCAGTGACAGGGCGTCGGCCGGTATCGACACCCTGCGTCTCACGCGGGGGGCGGCGCTGTCGGCCGCCTACCGCGACTGGCCGGACCCGATCGGCACGATCATCTCCTCGACGGACGAGGAGGCGATCCTGCCGGTGCCCATCCACGACCGGCCGCCGGCCGGCGGCTGGAGCAAGGGCCGGGTCGTGCTCGTCGGTGACGCCGCCCACCCGATGACCCTCAACCTCAGCCAGGGCGCCGGACAGGCCATCGAGAGCGGCGTGGTGCTCGCCGACATGCTGGGGCGCTGCGAGCCGGACGCCGTGCCCGCGACGCTGGGTGCCTTCGAGGCGGCGCGCCGTCCGCGGGCCGCGGACATGGTGACGACCTCGTGGCGGATCGGCACGCTGGGGCTGGTGCACTCCGGTCCGCTGTGCCGGCTGCGCGACGTGATGATGTACGCGTTCTTCGACTCGGTCGCACGTGCCCAGAGCTACTCGCTGATGCTGGACGACCGGCTGGAGCGGGCTCCGCTGCGGACGGCCGAGCCGCTCGGCCACGGGGCGGGGTGAGCCGGCCCGTGCTGGTCGAGTTCCTGGCCGTCGTCCTCGTCCTGTGCACGGGGGTCCTGGCGGGTGCCCTGATCGCGGTGGAGCGCGCCGTCGTGCCCATGTTGCTGCGGCTGCCGCGGCAGACGTGGTCCGACGTGCACCGGCTGCTGGATCCCGGGTTCGACCCGCTGATGCCGACCGTCAACAAGGTGGGCCTGGCAGCGGGTCTGGGCCTCGCCGTACTGGCCCCCGGTGCCGCCGCGAAGACCGTCTTCGCGGCGGCACTGGCCGCGGTGGCCGGCGTCGCCCTGGTGTCGGAGCTGCGCAACGTCCGGATGAACCGGCGGATCGACGACTGGGCCGCGGCCGGGGTGATCCCCGACGACTGGGACACGCTGCGCGCCCGCTGGGCGCGCGCCAACCGGCTGCGGACCCTCTTCGCCGCCCTCGCGTTCTGCGTCACGCTCGGCGGCTGCTGGCTGGTGTGGGCCTGAGCGGGCCCCGCGGGTCCTGCCGGCCCCGCCCGTCTCCCGCCCGCGCTTCGTTTCCGTACTCCGTCCTCCGGACGACGAGTACCCGTTCCCGATGTGAGGAGCTGATCCGGTGAACCCGGCACACATGGAGCCCGAACCGCACGCGTCCGAGCCCGAGGCCGCCGGGCGGACGCCCGAACCCCCCGAGTTCCAGGGCCGGGTCGCCCTGGTCACGGGCGCCGCCCGCGGCATCGGCGCGGCCACCGCGCGCATCCTGGCGGCCCGCGGCGCCCGGGTCGCGGTCAACTACCACAAGAGCGCGGACCGGGCCGAGGAGGTCGTGGCCGCGATCCGGCAGCGCGGCGGGGAGGCGGTGGCCGTGCAGGGCGACGTCACCGACCCCGACGGGGTGTCGGCTCTGGTCGGGTCCGTCGGGGCCGAACTGGGCCCGGTCGACGTCCTGGTGCTCAACGCCGCGGGCCTGGGCGCCCACGAGGCGCGCATCGCCCCGGCCGCCGACCTGGCCTGGGAGGACCTCGAGCACGTGGTGAACCAGCAGCTCAAGGCGCTGTTCCTGTGCGTGCGCGCGGTGCTCCCGGAGATGACCGCCCGGGGCGGCGGCTCGGTGGTGGCGGTCGGGGCGGCGCTCGCCCGCCGGCCGGCGCCGCGGTTCCTGCCGCTGACCGTGGCCAAGGCCGGTGTCGAGGCCGCCGTGCGCACCCTGGCCCTGGAGGCGGGGCCGCACGGGGTGCGGGTCAACGCGGTGGAGCCGAACCTCATTCTCACCGAACTCGCCCGCTTCATCCCCGAGGAGCAGCGCCGGGCCGCCGCCGAGCGCGCCGCGCTGCGGCGCAACGGCACTCCGGAGGACATCGCCGAGGTCATCGCGTTCCTCGCCTCGGAGCGCGCCGCGTACCTGACGGGCAGCTGCCTCGTCGCGGACGGCGGCACGGCGCTCGCCTGACCGGGACCGGGCCGGCGCCCGCCGTGAGGTAGCGCAGCTCGTCGGGACCCTCGTGGCGCAGCCACTTCGCCATCCGCCGCCTTCGGATTTTCCCCGTCTTTATCAGCGCCTTTGCGGCCGCTGATTGCCTGTCACCACGGTTGCCGTCCGCTTCGGACGACCCCAGCGAGAGGAATGAACCTTGTCGAAGACCGAACGGAAGGTCGTCAGCCGCGACGACGTCGAACCCGTCTGCTGGTTCGGTGAGGAGGGCCGGTTCCTGCTGCGCAAGGAGGACACCGGCGGGCTGTACAGCTTCTACCAGATCACCACTCAGCCGGGCAGCGGCCCGCCGCTGCACGTCCACGAGAGCGCCGACGAGGCGTTCTTCGTCAACAAGGGCACCTACGAGTTCGAGGTCGGCGGGGTCACCGAGACGATCGGCGAGGGCACCGTGATCTACGGCCCGCGCGGGGTGCCGCACCGTTTCCTCAACGTCGGTGACGAGCCGGGCCAGCTCCTCGTCATCGCGACACCCGGTGGTGTGGAGAACTTCTTCATCGGCCTGTCCGAGCTCGTCTCGGGCGGCGGCATGCCGGACTGGGAGAAGATGCAGCAGCTCGCCAACGACAACGAGATGCGCGGGTTCATGCCGAAGCCGGGCGCACGCGGCGACCTCGGCGGTCCGCCTGCCGGGCTGCACGGCCGCCCCGGCGCACCGGCCGGCGCGCCGTCCCGCGGCTGACCGCCCGGCCCCCGGGCCGCGCCGCCGCCTTCCGGCGCCGGACGTCCCGCGCGTCCGCCGCCGCGGGCCGCACACCCCCGGCCGGGGCAGCGCGCCGTTCCGCGCCGCCCCGGCCGGCCCCGTTCCCCTCCGGCGCACTTCCGGCGCCGCCCAACCGCTTCCAGTCCGACCAGTCCGACCAGGAGGACACATGCCCGGACAACCCTCCGGCGACCGCGCCGGTCTGCGGCTCGCCGCGCCGGCCCCGCACGACGTGATCATTCTGGGTTCCGGTATCGCCGGGTCGACCCTGGGGGCCATCCTGGCCAAGCAGGGCGTCTCCGTCCTCCTCCTCGACGGCGGCACCCATCCCCGGTTCGCCGTGGGGGAGTCGACGACGCTCTACACCCTGAAGGTCTTCCGGCTGCTCGCCCGCCGCTACGGCGTTCCCGAGCTGGAGTCGCTGACCTCCACCGACGGCATCCGCGACGACATCGCGCCGACGTCGGGTACCAAGCGGCACTTCGGGTTCATCCGGCACGAGGAGGGCAAGGAACCGGATCCCGCCGAGTTCCTGCAGTTCAGCCCGCCGTCCAAGGCCCTGCAGACCGGTCACCTGTTCCGTCAGGACACCGACGCGTACCTCTTCCACACCGCCATCCGCTACGGCTGCGACGTCCGGCAGGCGTTCCGTGTCGAGGACGTCGAGCTGGCGGCGGACCACGTCGCGGTGACCGGCCGGAACGGCGAGCGGCACGAGGGCCGTTACCTGGTGGACGCCAGCGGTTTCCGCTCACCGATCGCCGGCAAGCTAGGGCTGCGCCGGCCGCCGGAGGCGCTCCAGCACCACTCCCGTTCCATGTTCACCCACATGCTGGGCGTACGGCCGACCGACGAATGCCTGCGCGTGGGTCCCGAGGACGCGCCGCCGATCCCGTGGGTCGAAGGCACCATGCACCACCTCTTCGATCGCGGCTGGTTCTGGTCGATCCCGTTCAACAACACCTCGGGATCGAGGAATCCGCTGGTCAGCGTCGGGCTGACGCTCGACGAGCGGATGTACCCGAAGAACAACGACATCTCCCCGGAGCAGGAGTTCCGCGAGTTCGCCTCGCGCTTCCCCGCGGTGGAGCGGCTGTTCGCGGACGCGCGCACCGTACGGCCCTGGGTGTCGGCCGACCGGATCCAGTACTCCTCGACGAAGTCCGTGGGTCACCGCTGGTGCCTGATGTCGCACGCGGCCGGGTTCATCGACCCGCTGTACTCGCGCGGCCTCACCAACACCGGCGAGGTGGTCAACTCGCTCGCGTGGCGGCTGCTGGACGCGCTTGCCGAGGACGACTTCGACGAGGAGCGCTTCGCTTACGTCGACGAGCTCCAGCAGGGGCTGATCCGGTACAACGACGAACTGGTCAACTGCTCCTTCGTCTCCTTCCAGGACCACTCGCTGTGGAACGCCGTCTACCGCGTCTGGTGCGCCGCCGAGGTTCCGATCAACCTGCGCTTCGACCGCTTCACCGAACGCTTCACGGAATCCGGTGACGACAGTGTGCTGCGCGCGATGGAGAAGGCGGACCACCCGGGACTGCCCGTCCCCGGATCCCACGGCTACAAGGCGCTGTTCGACGACATGGTGCGCGTCTGCCGGGCGGTGGACCGGGGCGAGCGGACGGCCGCCGACGCGGGCGCCGAGCTGCTGAAGACGGTGGTCGAGGCGCCGGTGGTGCTGGACCACCTGGGGCTGCGCGACCCCGAGTGCCGGTTCGTCTTCCCGATGCCCGACGATCTGCGGCGGATGGCGAAGTGGCTGCGCCACGAGGGTCCCGACGAGCTGCGCTACCTCATCACCGGGGTCGACGGTCACGGTGCGCCGATGCCGGCCGAGCCGGACACCGAGAAGGCGCTGCCGCACTGACCCGGAAGAACGCGGACACAGCGGTGAGCGGGCGGACCCCACGGATTCGTGGGAGCCGCCCGCTCACCGCTGTGCGCGGCCCGCGGGCGCGCCGCGGGCCGCGCCTCAGGGCGTGCGGGGGACGACGCGGAAGACGGGGCAGCGCGCCGCGGCCGCCGCGAAGTGCTCCGGGGAGCCGGACTCGACCAGCCCGTTGCGTACGAACGCGGCGACGCCCCGCGGCACTTGGCCGGGGAACTCCCGCAGGACGCGGCCCCGCTCCTCCTCCGGCAGCTCGACGAGGTCCACCTCCTGCGAGTGCCGGCCCCGGGTCAGCACCCCGTGTCCGGCGGCCCGGGCGTTCCTGACCCAGTCGGACCGCGGGTACGCCTGCGCGATGTAGCGGGTGCCGTCGACGACCACCGGGGCCACGGGACTGGTCCGGGGCAGGCCGCTGCGGCGGCCGGGCACCGTGAGCAGGTGCATGGGGCCGAACGGGAGCCCCAGCCGGTGGAAGAGGATGACGACCTTGTTGCGGGCCCTGTGCCGGGGCGGGAGGGAGCGCTGCGCGGCCATGCGGGTCACCTCTCGTGGACGCGTCGTGTGATGGCCCGCACCACGGACCTCGGCATCGCCCGCATGAGGGGAAGCCTGATCCGGTAGGCCAGCCCCGGCACGGTGGACGTCCGCCCCTCGGCCACCGCCTCCAGGCCGGCCGCGGCCACCTGGTCGGCCGTCAGCCACTTCATGCTGGGCAGCGCCTCGGTCGGCACTCCTGCGGCCTCGTGGAACCCGGAGCGGGTCAGGCCCGTGTGCACGGTGGTGACGTGGACGCCGTGGCGGGCGACCTCCATGGCCAGGCTCTCGCCCAGCGACGACAGGAAGGCCTTGGAGGCGGCGTACGTCGCGGAGCGCGGCTTGGGCAGGACGGCGACGAGCGAGGAGACGTTCACGATGCCGCCGGCGCCGCGGGCGATCATGCCCGGCAGGCAGGCACGGGACAGGCGCAGGGGGACGACCGCGTTGAGCACCGCCGTGTGCAGCTCGCGTTCGGCGGGCAGCTCCGCGAAGTAACCGGAGCCGCTGGAGCCGGCGTTGTTGACCAGGAGCTCCACCGGCCGCTCGGGATCGGTGAGCCGTTCCTCGGCGACCGCCAGCTGCTTCTCGTCGGTGAGGTCGAGCCGGAGCACCTCCACGGTGACGCCGTGCGCGGACTCCAGGTCGCTCGCGAGCCGCTCGAGCAGATGTCCCCGCCTCGCCACGAGGACGAGATCGACCCCCTTCTGGGCGAGGAGTCTGGCGAACCCCTCACCGATTCCGCTCGACGCCCCGGTCACCATCGCCGAGGCGTACGGAAATCGCCGCATGACATTCCTCGAATCTCTTCGGAAATACGACTGGATACGCCTCGACACATTAGCCGCCGAAACGCGTGACGAGCCAGTGAATGGCGGACTTGAAACAGGTCCGCGGGGCGGGTTTATTCGGCCTTAAGCAAGGGTTCATCGACCGGTGGTGAAATACTTCCGCACGATTGGCCGGCTTCGAGAGTCCGCCGCCCGCGCCACGTCCCCGTCCTCGTCGAAATGGCTGGTGTCGTCTCCATGAATCCCTCCGCGCAAACGCGGAATTCACAGTCCCCGACGGCTCTCGCGTCCGGCGGTACGACCGACCGGCTGCCCTCCCTCACCGGCCTGCGCTGGATCGCGGCCCTCGCCGTCTTCCTCAACCACGTCGCCACCCTGCTGCCGCTGCCCGATGCCAGGCCGGTGCTGATTCTTGGCTCCTCCGGCGTGACGTTCTTCTTCGTGCTGTCCGGCTTCGTCCTCACCTGGACGTACACGGCGGGCGACCGGGCAGTGCCGTTCTACGGCCGCCGGTTCGCCCGCGTCTGGCCGATGCTGCTGGTGGGCGTGCTGGTGCCGCTCTTCCTGCAGCTGCCCGACGCGGCGCCGGGCCAGGGCCACGACCTGGAGCTCATGGCGCTCTCCGCGGTGCTGCTGTACCAGGCGTGGGTGCCCGGCCACATCCTGGGCAGCACGAACCCGGTGACCTGGTCCCTCGCCTGCGAGGCGTTCTTCTACGCCCTCTTCCCGTTCGTCGTGAGGTTCGCGGTGCGCCGGTCGGTGCGCTGGCTCGGCGGGGCGGCCGTGGGCCTGGTGCTGGTGGGCTGGGGCATCAAGCTGTGGCTGTGGGACGCCTATCCGCCGCAGATCCCTCCGGCGTTCACGGGCGTGGACGGCCTGATCTTCGGCATCTACTCGCCGATCGCCCGGGTCTGGGAGTTCCTCCTCGGCGTGGTCGCGGCGGCCGCCCTGCGCAAGGGCTGGCGCCTGCCGCTGAGCGTGGCCTCGGCCACCGCCCTGCTCGCCGGCGGCTTCCTCGCCCTGTGGGTACTGCGTTTCGAGACCTGGCGCCTGTTCACCATCTACGACGCCCTGCCCCAGTTCACCGCTCCACTGTTCGCGCTGCTGGTGGTCACCGTGGCCCAGCGGGACATGGCCGGCGGCGGATCGTGGCTGAAGACGAAGCCGATGGTGGCGCTCGGCGAATGGTCGTACGCGTTCTACCTTCTGCACTTCACCGTGCTTTTCGAGATCGCCTCCGTGGTGTTCGACAGGAAGAGCGTCATGGAGTTCTACATGCGTCCTGCCGCGGCGAGCTGGTCGAATGCCGGATACGCGGCGCTCGCGCTTGTCATCAGCGTCGCGATCGCCGCACTTCTGTACCAGTTCTACGAGCGCCCCGTGGAGCGCCGGCTGCGTCTGCGGATCGGACGGCGGGATCCGCGAATTCCGGCCTCCGGCCTTCCGTCGGCGGCCTCGGGGAAACCACGCGCCGAAAGCGGTGACGGAGCGAAGAACGAGGTTCGGCAGGCATGACGTCGACAGAATTCGAAACGGACGGGGCCGCCCTGCGGCGGTCCCGGCGGACCGGGGAGCAGCCGCCGCTGGAGGACCCGTTCGACGTGATGTTCGTCGGATGGTCCTTCTTCCGGAGCAAGCTCCTGACCGCGGCGATGGAGCTGCGGGTCTTCTCGATCCTGGGCGAAGGCTCGCTGGAGGAAGCCGAGCTGGCCGGCCGGACGGGGCTGCACCCGCGCGCCGGCCAGGTCTTCCTCGACGCGCTGGCCGCCGTCGGTCTCCTGGTGCGGCAGGACGGCCGCTACCGCAACAGCCCCGGCACGCTGCGGCACCTGCTGCCGGACCGCGACGGGTTCGTGGGCGGCTTCCTGCGGATGACCACCGAACTCATGGGCAGTGACCAGGAGTCCTTCACCGGACTGCTGCGCGGCGGCACCGCCCGCGGCCAGGGCGCCGGCGGCGAGGTCCCGTTCACGAAGATCTTCCACGACCCGGAGCGGCTGCGTCAGTTCCTGTCCGCCATGGACAGCTTCAGCGGAGCCGTCGGGGCGGAACTGGCGGAGGTCTTCGACTGGTCGCGGGTGGCGTCGTTCAGCGATGTCGGCGGTGCCCGGGGCAACCTGGCGGCGCACCTCGCGGCCGCCCATCCCGGTCTGACCGGCAACGTGCTGGACCGGCCGTCCATGGCCGAGCACTTCGACCGGCTCGTGTCCGAGCGTGGCGTCGGGGAGCGACTGCGCTTCGTCGGGGCCGACTTCTTCCAGGCCGAACTGCCGCGCGCGGACGTCGTCATCCTCGGCAGCGTGCTGCACGACTGGCCGATGGAGCAGCGTACGACCCTGCTGCGCAAGGCGTACGACGCCGTCCACGACGGGGGCTGGGTGATCGTGTACGACACCATGCTGGACGACGAGCGGCGCGACCCGGACAGCCTGATGCTCAGCCTCATCATGATGCTGCAGTCCGCTCAGGCCGGCGGTTTCACGCCGGCCGAGTGCGGCGTGTGGATGACGGACGCGGGTTTCGCGGTCGAGCGAACGGTCCGGCTGCCCGCCCTGACGACGGCGGTGGTCGGGCGCAAGATCTGACGGAAACGACGAACCGAACATCCGCTGCCGGACCGGCGATCGGCCCGGCAGCGGATGTTCGGCACGTCCTCCCGACGGCTCGCACTACGGCGGAAAGCCGGCCACAGACCTGCATCCGCGGGCAAGAGGGACCGAGTTATTCTGGCCAGTCACTGCACAACTGCGCTCGGGGGAGAAACATGTCTGTGACGCCACAGCTCAGCATCCTCGTCATCGATTCCCACCCCATCTCGCTGACGGGACTGCACACAATTCTCGACAATTACCCGGATTTAAGGGTGGTTGGCACGGCGCACGACGGCGAGACCGCGGCCGCCCGGTACCACGAGCTGAGCCCCGACGTGGTCGTCCTCAATACGCACAAAGACGCGGGCCAGGCCCTGGACATCGTCCGAGCGATGTCCAGGGCCCGTTCCCCGCTGTCCGCGGCCAGGGCTCTCGTCCTGATCGACGACGTCGACGCGGTCACCGACCAAGTTCTGCAGGCCGGCGTCCAGGGCGTGCTGTCGAGCGGGAGCAGTCCCGAGGAACTCGCGGCCGCGGTCCGTATCACGGCCACGGGCCGGTCACTGCTCATTCCCCGGGCCCGCAAGGAGGCCGGCGAGTCTCCACTGGAGATTCTCACGGACCGGGAGGCCGAGGTATTCCGCCTCATGACGCGCGGATACAGCAACGCCGAGATTTCAGCGGAATTGGCACTCAGCCAGAGCACCGTCAAATCACACATCCAGAAAGTAATGGAGAAACTGTGCCTCCGCAACCGCGTGCATGCCGTCATTTTCGCTTACGAGAACAACGTCATCCGCGAAGGTCCGTAGCGAACGGGGCCGGTCCCGAGACCTGCCCGTCCGGGGCCCGCAACTGGCGCAGGACCCGCTGCACGTCGAAGACATTGCGGTCCTCGACGACCAGACCGTTTTCCACCCGCCACAACTGAATTCCCTCCGACGAGATCAGGCGTCCGGTGGGCGCCACCCCGGCGAACTCCCCCACGTGCGAACCCCGCGTCGTGTACCAGCTGGCCACCCACGGACCCTCGGCCACCTGCAGTCCGACCTCCACCGTGAGCCCGGCGAACGCCGCGCGCCGCAGCCGCACACTCTCCTTGGGGCCCTCGGGGCCGACCGGCTTGCCTCCGAGCAGGAACCGCGGGGCGAAGATCTCGTCGGCCACGTCCAGCGCCCCGCGGCTCCAGCCCTCGTCGAACCAACGGCGGGCGAGGACCTTGTTGGCTTCCTGGACGCTGGTCCGCCCGTCCTGGGCCGCGGCTGTCACCGGCCCACCGCCCCGGGACGGGAGGCCGGCGCGCCGCCCGCGGAACGCAGCGCCTCGAGACTCTCCCGGCCGATGCTGCTGAGCGCCGGAACGGGGGACCGCGCGGCCCATTGCAGGAAATCGGCTATCTGATCACGGCCCGGGTGGATGAAGCGCTGGTTCACGTCCTTCCAGCCGAACCCCGGGTGCACCGCCTCGGATTCCTCGATCAGCCCGAGAATGATATCCGCCGCCCGGTCGCCGTCGATCTCCTTCGCCTCGTACTGCGCGCAGGCACGGGCCGTGCCGTCGAGGAGGGCCTTGAAATGATCGTTGTCGGGCCACCAGAGGCCGGTGTGCGGCACCTTCTCCAAGGCGTCGAAGACGCTCGGGTCGCGGTCGGCGCGGTACTTGCGCAGCGCATTGTTGATCCGCAGGGTGCCCGGCGTGTTGCCGCTTCCCCAGATCCGGAATACCGCGTCCCAGAGGCGGAAGTGCGAGAAGGCGATGAACGAGCAATTGACGAGCGTGTCGTTGTGGTCGAGCAGACCCTGCTCGAGCTCCTCGACGTAGCGGAACCGCTCGTCGTCGAAGTCGTCGTCCGCGAGGGCGGCGAGGAGCCGCGGGGCGAGGGCGTGGATGATCTCGAACGTGTTGGACATGCCGCGCGAGTACAGCGGGTCCAGGAAGCCCGCGGCGTGGGACATCAGGCACCACCGCTGTCCCACGGTCCGGTCGGAGGAGTACTGCAGCCGGCCGGTGGACACCCACTCCCTGACCTTCCGCGCCCCCTCGAACTGCCGCTCCACCGCCGGGAACAGGCTCACCAGCCGCGCGAACTCCTCCTCCGCGCCGATCCCCTCCGGCTTGGGGTACAGCCTCGGGTCGAGTGTGACGCCCACGCTGCACAGCGGGTTGCGGGAGAGCTCGTGGTTGTCGAAGGGGATGATCCAGAACCAGCCCCGCTCGAAGAGGTGGTGCATGGTCCCGTTGTGCCAGGGCACCGGCGGCCGGCTCTTCTCGGGCACGTCCAGCACGTCGTCGAAGGGCTTCACGCCGATCATGTGCGTGAACAGCGACCGGGAGTGGTGCCGGAACCGGGCCGGCTGCTCGCGCAGACCGAGCTTGTCGGCCAGCGGCGAGCGGAACCCGCTCGCGTCCACCAGATAGCGCGCGCGGACCACGTGCCCGTCGGTGCCGGTCACGGTGACGCCGTGGTCGTCGAAGTCGATGCTCTCCGCGCGCCACTGCTGGCGCGTGTCGCAGCCGTGCCCGACGGCGACCCGCAGCAGGTAGGCGTCGCTGTCCTGGCGGAAGAGGTGGCTGGCGGAGGTCAGCGCGTCGGGGATGACGAACTGGTGCGACTCGTCCGGATCGGGCTCCTGGCCCGGGCGGTGCAGCATGAAGCCGAAGTGCTGCTTGCGGCCGAAGGTGTTGCTCACCTTCTCGTTGATGGTCGTCGCGTCGGTGAGGGCCTCGAACTCGGGGATGTCGTAGCGCTCGGCGAGCACCTGGAGCCAGGCGACGAGCTGGGGAATCATGGACTCCCCCACCGCGAACCGGGGGTGGGTGCCCGCGTCGGCGATCAGCACCTTGGCCCCGCTGCGGGCCAGCACCGCGCCAAGGGTGGAGCCGGCGATTCCCGATCCCAGGATCACCACGTCGTGGCTGGGCCTGTGTGTGGACACTGTCGGTTCCCTTCGCACTCGTATGGTCGGGCCGCCGTATTGCCGTCGGCGCCCGCGCGACCACCCTTGCCTACGCCGATGAAGGCGTGAGAAAGCGCGCGCAGGTCACCGCGCCGCGGCGCGGTGACCTGCGTGGTCAGGCGCGGCTTCGGGAGCCGGCCTGCTCGGTGGGGTCCGCGGCGGCGGACGCCGCCTGTTGCCCCCCGCACCCGGCCGCGTCGTCTTCGGCGGGGTGGGTCCTCGGGCCGGGTGCCTGTCCGGGGGTCGTGACGAGCAACCGGCCCAAGGAGCGCGGGAACCACCAGTTGGACCGCCCGAGAAGGGTGACCAGAGCCGGGGTGAGCAGACCCCGGACCACGGTGGCGTCGATGACGATGCCCGCCGCCAGGGCGGTGGCGAACACCTTCACGTCGGTGATCGGAATGCTGGCCAGCGCGGTGAAGGCCAGGAAGAGGATGAGCGCGGCGGAGGTGACGAGCCGGCCCGTGCGGCTGATGCCGGTCACGACGGAGGGGACCACGGTGTCGCGTTCGCCCCCGGCCGTCAGCTCCAGGTGGGTCTCCCGGATGCGGTGGAGGATGAACACCTCGTAGTCCATGGAGAGCCCGAAGAGGAAGGCGAAGACGGCCATGGGGATCCAGATGGTGATCGCGCCGATCGCCGGGGTGTCGAACAGCGCCTCGCTGCCGTAGCCCTTCTGCCACACGAGGACGACCACACCGTAGGCCGCGCAGGTGGAGAGCGCGTTGAGAACCAGGGCCTTGAGGGGCAGGACGACCGAGCGCAGGGTCCGAGCGAGCACGACGAACGTGAGCAGGGCGACGAAGGCAAGGATCAGCCCGAGGGAGCCGTAGACCGCGTCGATGAAGTCGACGTCCGTGGCGGGTCCGCCGCCGGCGAGGGCACCGGGGGTGTCCTCGGCCAGGTCCATGACCGCGGTGACGGTGGACCGGCCGGTACCGCTGGACGGGTCGGCCGTGGTCCACACGTCGATGACGCGCTGTCCGCCGCGGGTCCAGTCGGCCGGGGCCGCGGATCCCGCGACGCCGTCGATCCCGGCGAGTGCGGTGTGCACGGCGTCGCCGCGCCCCTCGGGAACGATGACCTCGAGGGGCCGGGCGATGCCCTCGCCGAAGCCCGCGTCGACGATCCGCTGGAACGCGGCGGCGGGCTTGCCGCCCTGGGCGAGGGTCGCGGTGGCCGGCTGCCCCAGCCGCAGGGCGAGGACGGGCGCGGCCAGAGCGAGCAGTACCGCGCCGCTGAGCACGGCGCACAGCGCCGGACGGCGCGTGGTGAGCCCGGCGATCCGGCTCCACACCTTGCTGTCCGGGCGGTGGGCCCGGCGCGGCCGGTCGAGCTTGTCGCCCCAGCCGTACAGCATGACGGGCAGCAAGGTGACGGCGATGGCGACGCTGACCAGCGGGATCAGCAGGCCCGCGTATCCGACGCTGCGCAGGAACGGGACGGGCAGGACCACGAGCGCGGCGAGGGAGATCGCCACCGTGGCGCCGCTGAGCGCGACCGCGTGACCGGCACTGGCGACGGCTCGTACGACCGCCTCGCGTCGCGCCTCGGGGTCGGCGCCGTCGGCCCCGGGCTTCTGCCGCTCCTCGCGCCAGCGGGTGACGATGAGGAGCGCGTAGTCGATCGCGATGCCCAGCCCGATGAGCGCCACCAGGAACTGGACGATGAAGGAGACGTCGGTGACACCGGTGATGCCGCGCACCAGCAGGAAGGTGGTCGGGATGGCCACCGCGGCCATCAGCAGGGGCACGACGGCGAGGCCGCTGGCGAAGACCAGGGCCAGGACCACCAGGGCCCCGAGGGCGCCGATCAGGGTCTCGTAGATCGGGCTCCGGGTGGCTCCGCTGTCACGGCCGGAGAGGACCGGCTGGCCGGTCAGCTCGACCGGGGCGCCGGCGATCCTCGCGTGCTCGACGGCCGCCTTGACGCCGGGGAGGGACTGGGCGTACGGGGCGTTGGAGCGGTTCGCGGGCGGATAGACCAGCGCCACGGTGGTGCGCTGGTCCTTGGAGACCAGGGACTCGCCGCCGGGGCCGGCGTAGGAGACGCTGCGGCCGCCCTTCGGGGTGACCTTGGCGATCAGGTCGCGCCACTCTCCCCGGACCTCGTCGTCGTCGACGGTCGCACCCTGGGGCACGGTCACCACGAGCAGCAGCGGGGCGTTCTTGCCGCCGGTCTGCGAGAACCGCTGGGCCAGGGCGTCGTTGGCCGCCTGCGACTGCTTGTCGGGAAGCCTCGACTCGTAGGAGAGCTTGTCGATCGTGCTGCCCGACAGGGCACCTCCGGCCAGGGTGAGCACCACCCAGACCAGTACGACGGGCAGTCGATGGGAGAGCACCCATCGCGTCATGCGCTCCAAGGTAACCCTCCTGTAGGGACGCTACTGTGTAGCCACGCTACATATGTCGATGGACAAGCTAGCCGGGCCGTCGACATGACGCAACATCAAATGGGATCTACTCGGCACCAGTTGGCGTGGAGCAGCGCGCTCCGGAAACGACGGAGCCCTCGGCGAGCGGCGCTCCCGAGCCGGGAGTACCGCCCGTCGAGGGCTCTCTTCGCGGGCCGAGAGGCCCTAGGGGCGGTCGGCTCCGCGCAGGACGCCGAGGAAGCGCTTCAGGGCCGTGCCGAAGTACGCGCCGGCCAGGAGGGTCAGCGTCGCGGGGATGGCGACCATGGGCCAGTCCAGCGACTCCGGGTGGCTCAGGCCCCGGTTGAGCAGCAGCAGGACCAACGCGGCGAGCACGCCGAGCATGCCGATGAGCGCCGCGAGGGTGCCGGTGGTCACCATCTGGTCGCGCCGGGCGGCCGCCGCGGCGATACCGGTGCCCTTGCGGAGCCCGGAGAACGCGCCGGCCAGGGACAGCACGCAGCTGAAGGCCACGACCGACAGCCCCATCAGCAGCAGCGGCGGATGGTACGGCCAGGGCCCGGCGGGGCCACCGAGCAGCGCGGACGCCCAGGTCGCCGCGAGCAGCGGCAGGGCGCAGATCGCGTGCAGGGACAGCCGGTTGGCGCTGATGCGCAGCGTGGCGTCGTTGTAGGCGCGGGCGACCTCGGACGGCGGGCCCCACTCCAATACGGCGCGGTTCGCCGCTTCGTCGACGTCGGTGCAGTCGTCCAGATTGCACTCGGCCGCGCACTGCAGACCGTCCAGCACCTCGTCGATGATCGCCGAGCGGCGCGAGTCGGGTCCGACCAGGTGCCGGGCCAGATGGTCGGTGTAGCGCTCCAGTACGGCCGTCACGCCTGTCCGCCCAGTACGACCGAGATGAGGGAGGAGACCTCCTGCCACGCCGTCCGCTTGTCGGCCAGGGCCCGACGTCCGGCGGCGGTGAGGAAGTAGTTGCGGCGGCGACGGCCGTTGTGGGTGTTCCACTCGCTGCCGACCAGTCCCGCGGCCTCGAGCCGGTGCAGTGCCGGATAGACCGTGCCGGTGGGGAGGTTGATGGCATCGCCGCTGCGCCGCCTGAGTTCCTCGATGACGGCGTAGCCGTGCTGCGCGCCGGGCTCGAGCACCGACAGCAGCATGCCTTCCAGGTTGCCTCTCAGGTTCTCCGCCTTCACGTCTCCCCACATTACACAGCGGGACCGGAACCGGACACGCCCGTTTGCGCCGGACCGTCCGGCACCGCTGTCCCGTTGGGGCGGGTCCTCCCCAACGCGACCGGCCCGCAGACCGGTTCAGCCGGCCGCACGGGTGTCCCGTGCGGGAGTGTCCACGCCTTCCCCGGCCGCGTCGGCGCCGGTGGCACCACCCGGCTCGGGCACCACGGCCAGGCCACGCCGGGAGCTCCTGGCACGGATGAAGTTCAGCATCGGCCCCGTCATGGCGGTGGTCACCAGAGCCATGACGACCATCATGGAGTACAACTGGGCGTCGAGAAGGCCCAGTTCCAGGCCCACCCCGAGGACGACCAGCTCGGTCAGGCCACGGGTGTTCATCAGCGCCGCCAGGGTGCCCGAGCTCTCGGCGGGGAGCCCCTGCGAACGCGCGCCGAAGTAGGTGCCGCCGAACTTGCCCGCGACGGCGACGAACAGTACGGCGGCGAGCTCGGTGAGCCCTTCCAGGCCCAGGCCGCGCAGGTCGACCTTGAGCCCCGCGACCACGAAGTAGACGGGGAGCAGCAGCGAGGTGATCTCACCGGTGCGCTCGTGGATCTCCTTGCGCAGCGCCTGCGTGCCCTCGCGGGGCATCAGCGCGCCGAACAGGAAGGCGCCGAAGATGTAGTGCAGGCCCATCATCTCGGTCGCCACGCCGGACAGGAAGATGCCGGCCATCACGCCGGCCATGCCGGTCGGGGTGAGGGTGCCGGAGCCGCCGTGGACGAGGAACCGGCGCAGCAGGGGCCGCACGGCCAGCAGGAGCAGCATGAACGGGATGAGCAGGGAGACCTGCCAGTAGTCGTCGGCGCCGGCGACCACCGCCTGCACACCGGCCAGCGCCGACCAGGCGAAGACGTCGACGACCGCGGCGGTGGCCAGCGCGAGGCCGCCGATGGCCAGCCGGGACATGCCCCGGCCGACCAGGATGCGCGCGAGGACGGGGAACGCGGTCACCGAGACCGACAGGCCGATGAACACCACGAAGGCGGCGTGCTGCTGGGCCGGGTGGTTGCGCAGCAGGAAGAAGGCGAGCGGGATGCCGAGGGCGAACGGCACCAGGGTGGAGCCCAGGGCCGCGCCGAGGGTGATCCTCACCCGGCCGCGCAGGAAGCGGTGTTCCAGCTCCAGTCCGACGACGAACATGAACACCGCCACTCCGATGTTCGCCAGCGCGCCCAGGAGCGGCCGCACATCGGCGGGGACGAGGTGGTCGGTGACCGAGGCACCGAACAGGGTGGGACCCATGAGGACGCCGGCCAGGATCTCGCCGACCACGGGCGGCTGGCCGAGGCGGCCGGCCAGGGCACCCAGGCCGCGGGCGAGCAGCACGATCAGCCCGAAGTCCAGGAAGAGGAATTGCACTTGATGACTGGTCATGATCGTTACGGTCCTCGATCGGCTGGCGTCGACGGGCGCGGGTGGCGGGGCGCCATCCGCGCGATGGAGCACGGCAGCGAGGCGGTTCACGGTGTTCACGGGGGACGACCACGTGGCGAACGGCTCACGTGACGCCTCGCGGCCATGCGGTGGCGCGGCCCCGGTGCGGGACAGGCGCGCGGCCTCGGGGGACAGGCGAGGGCGGTGAACGAACCCGGCGCGCCGGCCGCCCCGTTCGGCGGCCGCGCCGCGGGCGGCGATTCCCGGCGGGAAGGACGCACGTCCCCGGCCGGCGTCCACAGCATGGCGCCCGGGCCGCTCCCCTGTCATCGCCCAGATTGCTCAAGTGGCCGGTACGCACCGGCCGGAATCAGCCGGGTGGCACTCCGACCGGCCCCGGGTTCCAGATCCTTCGCTTCCCCGGACGTACAGGGATATCGCCGGAGAATCGCCGAGACCGCCCTTTGCCGCCACCATTCCGCGGTGGCGCGTTATCGGTTGCTCCGGGGCGTACTCGTGTGCGAAGCTCAATCAGTCGTGACAGATTGCAACGGGGGTTGCCACATGTTCAAGATTGAACTTAGGCGTTTGCAACGCAGATTCCGGCGCGCCGAGCCGCACAGCCGGTTCCACTGATTCGCCGCTCATTCCTTCACCTCGCCTCCCGGCGGGAGTTCCCACTCGCCATCCGGCACGCACGCAACGCCCTCGGCGCCTTCGGCTGAGGATGCGGCCGTGCGCGCGGCCGACCCCTCGGCCCCGGACCCGAGGGCCCCTTCAGACCGGCTGAGCTGCAAGGCCGCGGTCCGGTGCGAGGTGTGCGGCACACCCGCGCGGGGTCTCGCCCGCTTCAGGGTTCCTGCTCGGCGAGCACTGCCCCGCGTTCGTGCGGGTGCGTTTCCGTGCTGCCGTCACTCGTCTCGGCGAGACGGCGCGGGCCCCATGACGGCCACACATCCATGCCGTACCGTCGTCGACCAGATCAGGGAGTGCCCAGACAATGGAGCGTCTCACCCGCCGCGCCGTCACGACCATTCGCGAGAACTACCAGGAGCCATTGGTGCTGGACGACCTGGCCCGATCGGTGATGATGAGCAAGTTCCATTTCATCAGGGTTTTCCAGCGCACCACGGGCGTGACACCCGGGCGTTTTCTGAGTGCCGTACGCCTGCATGAGGCGAAGTCACTGCTCATTCACAGCTCTTTTAATGTGGCCGATATATCCGCACGGGTGGGTTACAGCAGCGCCAGCACCTTCTCGCGGCGTTTCACGGGCTCGGTCGGGCTCTCCCCCACCCAGTTCCGGCGGGCCGGCCGGGGCGACACGCTCGGAGATCCGCGGATCGCGCCCGCTCCCGTCGCGGGCGGTGCCCACGGGTCCGTGGCGGGGACGGTCCGTACGCAGGGAAGGTCGCGGCACCCGCTCTACATCGGCTTGTTCGACAGCCCCATCCTCCAGGGGCAGCCCGTGGCCTGGACGAAGCTCGACAGGGCCGGGGCGTACCAGCTGCAGCGCGTTCCGCCCGGCATGTGGCACCTGCACGCCGTGACACTCGGCGCCCGGGCGACGGGCGACCAGTGGGGCGACTCCCCCCTGCTCGTGGGGACGGTCGGCCCCGTGCAGGTCGGCGCGAACGGCTGCACACGCGTCGACGTGGTGCTCCGGCGGGAGGACTGGACCCGTCCGCCGGTCCTGCTGGCCCTGCCCGGCTTCGGCTCGCGTCCGGCGCGGCCGCGAGCCGCTGACGGTGCCTGTCCGGCCGGACCGCACCGCTCCGAAGCCGGGTTCCGGGCCCCGCACCGGCGCGCGGCGGCGGGCGCCTGACACCGGCTGCGCCCTGCACGGCGATCGGGAGCTTTCCGTCGTCGGCCGCACCGGCGTACCGCATGACCACCGGTCAGCCGGGCCTGACGGCGAAGACCCGCCAGAACCACATCTGGCCCAGCGCCACGAGAACCAGCGCCGGAAGCACGGTCGCGGTCAGCAGCGTCAGGGAGCCGGAGTCGGCGATCGCGCGGGAGAGCTCCACATCGCCCACACCCGAGCGGGTGGCCAGAACCGCGGTGCCGTTCGCCGCGCCCACCATGGCGGGCAGGGCGGCCAGCGGAGCGGCCCCCAGCAGCAGGGCCGCTCCGGTGCGGCCCGTCGCCTGCACCCGGTCGGAGGCGTACACGCCGGCCGCGGCCAGGGCGGCGGCGGTGCCCACCGCCACGGGGGCGCCGGTCACCATCCCGCAGGTGGCCACGACGAGCAGCGGCAGCACGAGCAGTACCGGGGTGAGCACCCGGGTCAGGCGGCCGAGCGCGACCCGCAGCGCGCTGCCCTCCGGCAGGCGGCGGGCGGCGTGGAGCGACCCCTGGCGCAGGCTGCCGGTGACGGCCAGGGCCGCGCAGAGCAGCGTGAAGGGGTGGGTCAGGTCGGCCATGGTGACCACGGCGTGCCCGTCGGACGAGGTGGACAGGCCCCGGACCAGCACACCCAGGACGATGCCCCAGCCGGCCGCCAGTACCAGGCTGGCGCCCGCCAGCGTCGCGTCCCACGCCCGTCGCCAGCCGGCGCCCTCGTGCGCCGTACGGAACCACAGCGCGCCGTCACGCAGGAACCACGCGGTGAGCACGGCGAGGAAGGGCAGCCGCAGCGCCCGCAGCACCTCGCCCTCCGCCACGGGCAGGGCCCCGAAGAGCAGTCCGCCGAAGGCGACCAGCCACACCTCGTTCGCGAGGAAGAACGGGACGATCGAGCGCCGCAGCCGGGCGCGGCCGGTCTCCGTGCCGGCGAACGGCATCAGCATGCCGACGCCGAAGTCGGCACTCTCCAGCGCCAGATAGCCGGCGAGGAGGAGCCCGACCAGGGCGTACCAGAAGACATCCACGGTTGATTCCCCGTCAGCTGGTTGTAGGTGCGGTCATCGAGGTTTCAGTAGGAGGGGCGGACGTCCGCCGCGGGTGTCCCGCGCTCGTCCTCCCGCAGCACCCGGCGCTCCTCGTCGTCCGGGAAGAGCCCCGTGTCACCGAGCAGCCCCACGTCCGGTCCGAGCCGCGCGAACCGGGTCATCAGCACCCAGTCGACGACGGCCAGGACGACGAGGACGAGCGTGAACAGGACGAACGAGGCGAGCATGCCCCCGGGGGAGACGTCGGCGACGGCGTCACGGACGGTGAGCTCGCCGGTGACCATCCACGGCTGCCGGCCGACCTCCCTGCTGAGCCAGCCGCACACCAGGGCCAGGAACCCCAGGGGCAGCATGACCGCGGGGAGCCGCAGCCTGAACCGCCGGCGCGCGAGCGTCTCGCCCGGTGCCCCGCCCCGGGCCGCCGTGGCGGGGATCCAGGCCACGCAGGCCAGCAGGACGCCGATGACGAGCATGATCACGGAGGCCACGCCCACCCAGGCGGGCGGCATCCAGTCGCCGGCGCCGTACCGGGCCGCCGCATCGGCCCGCACGGCGTCGAGTTCCGCGCCGCCGCGGCCCATCAGCACGGCGTACTTCTCGGGCTGGTAGTCCTTCAGCGCGCCCAGGTGCACGAAGCCCGCCACGACGGTGACGAGCGCACCGCCGCCCGCGAGGAGCGAGCCCTGGACCAGCGTCGGGCGGAAGAAGTCGGTGTCCCGGCCGCGGCGCAGGTGGTGGGCGCTGACGGTGGCCAGGAGCAGTCCGGCGAGCAGGGCCACGGCCCCCGCGATGTGCAGTACGGCGTACCAGGTCGCGCCGTTGGCCAGGAGGGCGCCCCAGTCGGTGACGACCGCGGTGCCGTGGCGCATCTCGTAGCCGACCGGCTTCTGCATGAAGCCGTTGACCACCATGACCCAGAAGGTGGAGACGTACGCGGTGAGGGCGACGCCCCAGATCAGCGCGAGATGGACGCGGGGCGGCACGCGGTTGAAGCCGAAGGCCCAGAGCCCGAGGAAGGTCGATTCGAGGAAGAACGCGACGACGCTCTCGACGGCCAGCGGAGCGCCGACGACATTGCCCATGACGTGGGAGAGACCCGACCAGTTCAGCCCGAACTGGAACTCCTGGACGAGTCCGCTGATGATGCCGAGCCCGTAGTTGATGACGTAGAGGCCGCCCCAGAAGCGCACGCGGCGCATGCGGGTGGCCCGCAGGGCGAGTTCCTCGGTGCGTAACGCCCGGGTCTGGGTCAGGGCGACGACCGTGACCAGTCCGAGGGTCACCGCGACGAACAGGAAGTGCAGTGTCGCGGTGACGGCGAACTGGAGTCGGGCGAGGTCAACTGCGTTCACGTGGCGCTTTCGGTGAGAGTGGGGGTCAGGGACGGCCGGCCGGCGGTTCGTGCTGGTGGGCCGGCGTCGCGGACCAGCCGAGCTGGGTGCGCGCCTGTGCCACGAGGGCCCTGGCCGCCGGGCTCATGCGTCCGCCGGCCCGCCAGGCGAGGGCGAGGCCGCCACGCAGGTGCATGCTCGGGATGGCGACGGGGTGCAGCTCGTCCGGCCGGGAGAGCACGAACCGCTCCGGAAGGATCGCCATCCCCACGCCGCGCGCGGCGAGTTGGGCCAGGACCCGCGGGTCGCTCGCCTCGAAGGCCACGCGGGGCTTGACGCCCGCGGCCGCCCAGGCGGCGTCGGACGCTGCCCGCAGGGCGCTGCCGCCGGGCAGGCACATCAGGGGGTGGCACTCCACCTCGTCGACGGTGATGCCGGTGCGCTGGGCGAGCGGGTGGTCGTGGCTCACCGCCCCGATCAGCAACTCGTCGGCGATGACCAGTGTTTCGAGGCCGGCCGGCGAGTCGGAGCCGACGCCTATGACCGCGACGTCGATCCGTCCCGCCCGCACGGCGTCGACCAGTTGCTCCGTGCTCCCCTCGCTGAGGGATATCTCCACGGCGGGGTGCTGTTCGCCGAAGTCCGCGACCAGTTCGGGAAGCCGCATGGACAGGGAGGAGGCGACGGAGCCCAGCGTCACGGGACCCTGCACGACGCCGGACACGCTCTCCACCGCGTCCCGCACACCGTCGATACCGGCCAGCACCGCGCGCGCGTGCGGCAGTACCGCCGCGCCCACGCCGGTCAGCTGGACCGTCCGGCCACCGCGGTCGAGCAGGTCATGTCCCAACTCGCGCTCCAGCCGCCTGATCTGCGCACTCACACAGGGCTGGGTCACGAAGACACGCGCGGCCGCCTTCGTGAAGCTGGCCTCTTCGGCCACCGCCACGAGGTACTCCAGCTGACGCAGTTCCATGCGCTGATCGTACCGGCGGGCCCGTGACGGAGGCCTCGCATTCCGGACAACCTGGGAACGACATGTACACGAACTCTCAAATGCGCTTGCGGGAAACGTCAGATCACTGTGAACCCGTCGCCGCGGCCTCCGGCACGGCGAGCCGGTTCAGCGTGCCGGCCAGGTACTGCTCGCGGCAGGGGCGGCGGCGCACCTTGCCGCTGGTCGTCTTCGGCAGGGTGCCGCGGCGGATCAGCACCACGTCCGCCACGTCGATCCGGTGGTTGCGGCGCAGCGCCTCCCGCACGGCGGTCGTCACCTCCTCCGCGCTCGCGTACCTGCTCACCCGGCTGTCCCCCTCGACCACCACGACCACGGACTCCTCCGTGCCGTCGTCCACCGGGAACGCCGCGGCGGACGCCGGGCGCAGCAGCGGGTGGCTGCCCTCGACGGTGTGCTCCAGGTCCTGCGGGTAGTGGTTGCGGCCCTTGACGATGATCAGGTCCTTCAGTCGGCCGGTGATGAAGACGTCACCGCCGTGCACGAATCCCATGTCACCGGTGCGCAGGTACGGACCGTCCGACTCGGCGCCGGCGATGCGTGCGCGGAAGGTCCGCTCGCTCTCCTCCTCGCGCCCGAAGTAGCCGGCCGTCACGCACGGGCCGGACACCCAGATCTCGCCGACCTCGTCGGGTGCCGCCTCCTTAAGGGTGTGGGGGTCGACGATGCGTACCCGGGTGTCCCCGACGGTGCGGCCGACGCTCATGACCGTGCTGGTCGCCACCGTCGCACGCGGCTCGTCGGGGACCGGTGCCACCGTGCCGAGGCTCAGCGCCCGCGCGTCCAGTACGAGGGGCGCCGGCTCGGCGTCGGGCGCGCTTCCGCTGACCTTGAGGGTGTGCTCCGCCAGGCCGTAACTCGGTGAGAGGGCACGGCTGTCCAGGCCGTCGGCGGCGTACTTGCCGACGAACTCCCGCAGCGTGTGCTCACGGACCGGCTCGGCGCCGTTGGCGGCCATCCGCCAGCTCGAGAGGTCGATCGAGCCGCGCACGCTGTCGCTGCGCACGCACAGGTCGTACGCGAAGTTCGGGGCCGAGGAGTGGGTGCCGCCGAACCTCGAGACCGCCTCCAGCCAGCGCCCGGGCCGGCGTATGAAGGCCTCGGGACCCATCAGGTACGAGGGCCGGCCCGCCCACAGGGGCAGCACGATGCCCAGCAGGAGGCCCATGTCGTGGAAGAACGGCAGCCAGGAGACGACGGAGCCGTCGTCCTCCATGGGCCAGAGGCGGTCCGTCTCCCAGGCGTTGAACCAGAAGTTGGAGTGCGTGACCATCACGCCCTTGGGCGTTCCGGTGGAACCGGAGGTGTACTGCAGCAGCGCCACGTCCGAGACGGCCGGCACGGGCAGCTCCGTCCCGGCGGACGGCGCCGGGAGCTCGTCGGTGGCGACGATCTCCAGGCCGGCCAGCTCGGGCGACCCGGCGAAGTCGGCGAGCACCTGGTCGCGGACCTCACGGGTGGTCAGCACCAGCGTGGTACGCGCGTCGTCGGCGATGGTGCGCAGCCGCTGCACCGCCTGCGTGCGCGTCGGCACCTGGACCGGGGCTCCCATGAGACCGGCCGTGGTGCAGGCCAGCCAGGCCCGGATGAACTCCAGGCCGTTGGGATACATCAGTACGGCGCTCCGGCGGGGGCCGGCCAGCTCGGCGAGGGCGCCGGCGCGTGCCCGCACCTCGTAGTGCAACTGCCCGTAGGTGACCTGCTCGCCGATCTCCTCGCCGTTGCGCAGGTAGACGTAGGCGACGGTGCCGGGCATCTCGTCCGCCCGCCGGGCCAGCAGGGCGGGCAGCGGCAGCGGGGTGCGCTCTGTCATGGAATCAGTGGTCATTGCCGTCCGTTCGTCGCGTGGCAGGCGGACATTTCCCGGGGACCGTTCAGGCGAGGCCGGTGAGCCCCGCCCGCGGCGCGTTGATGAGCGCGGCCATGTTTCCGGGGGGCTGGCGGTTCTCGTGCATCAACTGGTGGGCCTCGCCGATCTCCTCGAGGCCGAACAGCCCCGAGAGGCAGGGGTCGAGCTGCCCGGAGGCGACCAGGTGGATCAGGGCGCGGCACTGGGCCGGGTTGAAGCCGTGCGAGCCCTGCAGCCGCTTCTGCCGCATCCACAGGAAGCGCAGGTCGACGTCGGCCGCGTAACCGGAGGTGCCGCCGCAGATGGTGACCATGCCGCCGTTCTCGCACAGGTACATGGAGGTGGGGATGGTGTCCTGACCGCTGTGTTCCAGGACGATCCTGGGCGCGCGGCGCTCGCCCAGCGCCTTCCAGTAGGCGCGGCCGAAGCGCCGCAGCTCCCCCATCCACGTGCCGAAGGCGACGGGATCGTTGAGGTCGGGCATCCGGCCCCAGTGCGAGAAGTCGCGCCGGTTGACCGTGCCGACGGCTCCGAGGCCGCGGCAGTACTCGGCGCGTTCCTCGCTGGAGACCACCGCGACGGGCAGGCCGCCCGCGTTGCGCACCAGCTGGATGGCCATGGAACCCAGCCCGCCGGCGCCGCCCCAGACGAGCACCGGGTCCCCCGGCTTGACCGTGTTGGGCGCCCAGCCGAACAGCTGGCGGTACGCGGTCGAACCGGTGAGGATGAAGGAGGCCGCGGACTCCCAGGTGAGGTTCTCCGGCTTCGGGTGGCACTGGTAGTCGTCGACGAGCGCGAACTGGGCGAAGGTGCCGTAGTTGGACTCGTATCCCCATGCCTGGAGGGTGGGCGAGAGGGTCGGGTCTCCGCCGAGGCGGATGTCCTCCGCGGTCTCGTCCCACTGGCCGCCGGAGAGCACCACCTGGTCGCCCACGGAGACCCCGGAGACCCCCTCGCCCACGGCGAAGACCACGCCCGAGCCCTCGGAGCCGCCGATGTGGAAGTCCTCGGGCTCGCCGCGCTTCTGGCGGGCGGCGATCACGTCCAGCGGGTAGCCGAGGCCGGCCCAGACGTTGTTGTAGTTGATGCCCGCCGCCATCATCCAGACGAGGACCTGGCCGCGCCCCGGCTTCGGGGTGTCGATGACCTCGGTGGTGAAGGACTTGCGCGGCTCGCCGTAGCGGTCCGGGCGGATCACGGACGCGTACATCTTCTCGGGAACGGTGCCGAGCGGCGGCATCTCGCCCAGCTCGTAGAGGCTCTTGCCCATGGTCGAAGCTCTCCTGGTCTGCGTGGTCGGTGGGTGGGTCGAGCGGAATGCGAAGTGCGGGAGGCGCCCGGTCAGGCCGCGGGCGCGGGGAACGCGGTGCGCTCGTAGGGGTAGCCCGGCAGGGAGGTCCTGCGGGGGGCGCGCCCGGGGTGCAGCGCCGGCCAGGCGATGTCGACGCCGGCGGCCCACAGCGCACCGACCGCCGACAGCAGGACCTTGGGGTCGGGCGTCTCGTCGGTCGGGTGCGGCAGGGCGGGCAGGATCGGGTGGTTCCAGCGCAGCTCGGCGTGGCGGCGGGCCAGCGAGGTGAGGGTGGTGCCGGGACCGACCTCGACGAGGGCACAGCCCTGGAAGGCGTTCAGCGTCTCCAGCACGTCGTGGTACCGCACCGCGTGGCGCATGTGGCGGCACCAGTACGCGGGCGTGCGGATCTCCTCCGGGTCGGCCCAGGTCCCGGTGGTGTCGGAGACCACCCGGATCGCCGGCCGGTGGAACGTGATGTCGGCGAGGAAGGCCTCGTACTCGTCCAGCACGGCGTCGACCAGCGAGGAGTGGCCGGCGCCCGGGACCTTCAGCAGGCGCGTCTCCAGCCCCTTGGCCGCGTGCTCCTCGACGAACCGCGCCACCTGCTCGCGCGGCCCGGACACGGTCACCTGGTCGGGGCCGCTGATCACGGCGATCCCGACGCCCTCGGGGAGCAGCGGGAGCAGTTCGGCCTCAGGCAGCCGTACCGCCGCCATGGCGCCCGGCGCGAGGCTCAGCAGCAGCTCGGTGCGCTTGAGGACCATCCTGACCGCGTCGGGGAAGGAGAACACCCCGGCGACGCACGCCGCGGCGTAACCGCCGAGGCTGTGACCGACGACCGCCGCCGGCCGGACGCCCCAGCGGATGAACGTCTTCGCGAGGGCGTACTCCAGCACGAACACCGCGAGTTGCGCGATCCGGCCGTCCGCGACGGACCGCCGGGCCGCCTCCTCGCGCTCCTCCCCCTCGGGGTCGAAGACGACGCCGAGGTCGATGCCGGAGGCATCCCGGACGTGCGCGACGCACGCGTCCAGGTCGGCCCGGAAGCGCGGATCGAGGCGGTACAGCCCGCGTGCCATGCCGGCGTGCTGGCCGCCGTGCCCGGGGAAGGTGAAGACCACGGGCGGCGGGCTCCCCGCCGGCGCCCCGCCGGACCGGTCCTTGGTCCTGACCTTGACCTCGGCGAGCGCGGCGGCGGCCTCGTCCGCGTCCTGGGCCACGACGAAGCCCCGGTGCGCGTACCGCGTCCGGCCGGTCTGCAGGGTCCACGCCGCGTCCTGGAGCTCCTCGCCGCTCCCGGCACGCCGCAGCCGCTGTCCGAGCCGCGCCGCCACCGCGGCGAGCGCGGTCGCCGACCTGGCCGAGTACGGCAGCAGCTGCCAGCCCGTGGCGGCCGGGGAAGTCCCGGCGACGGCCGCCGGGGGCTGTTCCACGATCGCGTGGGCGTGCGTGCCGAAGGGGCCGCGGGCGCTCACCGCGGCGCGGCGCGGCACGCCCTCGTGGCCGGCCCGGCCGTCCTCGCCGTGCACTCCAGTACCTCGGCCGCCTGCTTCGGGTCCCGGACACCGGGGAGTTCGACGATGATCCGGTCGTCACCGGAGCGGACGAGGCTGGGTTCGGCGAC